>JAKFDG010000034.1:0-6404 GCA_036677285.1 Pseudoxanthomonas sp. | reverse complement strand
AGCTGGCACCATGTCAGCCGAAGATTCCTGAACGAGCCTGTCCATGTCCGCTTCCGTCCACGTATTCGACGCCACCACCGAGACCTTCGAGGCCGAGGTCCTGCAGCAATCGATGCAGACCCCCGTGCTGGTCGACTTCTGGGCGACGTGGTGCGGGCCCTGCAAGACGCTGGGACCGATCCTGGAAAAACTGGCGGCCGAGTACAACGGCAGCTTCCGCCTGGCCAAGGTCGATGTGGACAAGGAACAGCAGGTCGCCGCCGCGTTCCAGATCCGCTCGGTGCCGACGGTGTTCCTGGTCAAGAGCGGACAGATCGTGGACGGCTTCCCCGGCGCGGTGCCGGAAGGCCAGTTGCGTGAGTTCCTCAAGCAACACGGCATTGAGCCTGGCCAGGCAACCAACGAGGAGCCGGTGCCGGAGGAAATCGTCCCCCTCGATCCTCATGCGGAAGTGCTCGCGCTGCGCAAGGCGATCGAAGCCGAACCGGACAAGGCCGAACTCAAGCTGGACCTGGCGCTTGCCCTGCTGAAAACCGGGGCGGCGAATGAGGCCGAAACCCTGCTCGATGCCCTGCCCGCCAGGCTGGCCGCAGACGATCGCACCATCCGCGCGCGATCGCGGCTGGCTTTCGTGGCATTGCTGAAGGACGCTCCGCCGGTAGAAGTGCTCGACGCGGCCATCGCGTCCAACCCCGACGACCTGCGCGCGCGTTACCTGCTGGGCGTACAGCAGCTCATGGGAGGCAAGGCGCAGGCAGGCCTGGAACAGTTCATGGAGATGCTGCGGCGCGATCGCGGCTATGAGGACGGGCTGCCGAAGAAAGCGCTGATCGATGCCTTCCGGGTGGTCGAGGATGGGGAACTGGTGGGCCAGTACCGGCGGAAGATGTCGGCCCTGCTGTTCTGAGAGATCGATACGCTCCATACCTTTGCGTATGGTAGGCTGGCCGCGGTTCCCACACCACCCAGTCCGCCGATGAAAGCCTCCACGCTGCGCCGTGTCATGAATCTATGGCCCCTCTTCCTAACCAGCGGCATCCACGTCACCACGATTTCGCCCGACTGGCGCCACGTGCGGGTGGAGATGCGTATGCGCCCCTGGAACCGCAACTACGTCGGCACCCATTTCGGCGGCAGCCTGTTCGCCATGACCGATCCGTTCTGGATGATCCCGATCAAGGAATGCCTGGGTAGCGACTACTTCGTCTGGGACAAGGCCGCCGAGATCGAGTTCGTCAAACCCGGCAAGGGCACGGTGCATGCCGATTTCCGGGTGACGGACGAGGCCCTCGACGAACTTCGTGCGGCAACGGCGGGCGGAGAAAAATACCTGCGCTGGTTTCCCGTCGACATCATCGACACGCAGGGTGATGTTGTCGCCAGGGTGTGCAAGCAGATCTACGTGAAGTTGAAACCCCGGGCACGCTGACAACCAACGGCACCGGGTAAAACCCGATCCCGGCATGACGCGCCGCTACAATGCGCCATGCCCATCGACCCCCCCTCCCCCCGCCCTTCCCTGCAGAAACTCTTCCTCACCGGATTGCTGACCCTGTTGCCGATCTGGCTGACCTGGGTGGTGATCAAGTTCGTGTTCGTCCTCCTGTCCGATATCAGCAGACCGCTGGTGGGACCGCTGTCGCACCAGATCGCCGCCTCCTTTCCAGATTCGATGGGCTGGTTCAACGCGCAGTGGGTGCAGGCCAGCATCGCGCTGGTCGCCACGCTGTGCGTGATCCTCGCCGTTGGCGTGCTGACGCGGCGCGTGATCGGGCAGCGCCTGCTGGGCTGGTTCGAGCTGCTGGTGCTGCGCATCCCGCTGGCCAGCACCATCTACACCAGTTCGCGCAAGCTGCTGGACATCCTGCAGACCAAGCCGGGCAGCACCCAGCGCGTGGTCCTGATCGATTTCCCGCACAAGGAAATGAAATCGATCGGCCTGGTGACGCGCGTGATCAAGGAGGAAGGCAGCGGCCGCGAACTGGCGGCGGTGTACGTGCCCACGACGCCGAACCCGACTTCCGGCTACCTGGAGATCGTGCCGGTGGAACTGCTGACCCCGACCGACTGGACCGTGGACCAGGCGATGAGCTTCATCATCTCCGGGGGCGCGGTGTCGCCGGAGAGCATTCCCTTCACCCGCGCTGGTGAGCGCTAGGCCGTGGCGACGCGCACGCTGGACGATCGCGCGGTCAGGCTGTTCATCGCCCTCGCCGCGTTCTTCTGCGTCAATGCGGTGCTGGCCGAATTCATCGGGGTCAAGATCTTCGCCCTGGAAGATACGCTCGGCATCGCGCCGCTCGAGTGGAACCTGTTCGGCCAGACCGGATCCTTGAGTTTCACCGCCGGCACGCTGTTGTGGCCGATGGTGTTCATCCTCACCGACACCATCAACGAATTCTTCGGCCAGCGCGGGGTGAAGTTCATTTCCTGGATCGCGGTGGCGCTGATCGTCTACGGCTTCCTGTTCGCATTTGCCGCGATCGCGCTTGCGCCCGCCGGCTGGTGGGTCACCGCGGCGCAGTCGCAGGGCGTGCCGGATTACCAGAAGGCCTTCGCGGCGATCTTCGGCCAGGGCATGTGGACCATCGCCGGCTCCATCGTCGCGTTCCTGCTGGGCCAGCTGATCGACGTGGCGGTGTTCCATCGCATCCGCAACCTCACTGGCGAAAGGCTTGTATGGCTGCGCGCGACCGGATCGACGGCGATCTCGCAACTCGTCGACAGCTTCGTGGTGCTGTACATCGCTTTCGTGCTGGGACCGCAGAAGTGGCCGACCTCGCTGTTCCTGGCCGTGAGCACGGTCAACTACGCCTACAAGATGCTGGCCGCGATCGCCTTGATCCCGCTGTTGTATTTGATGCGCCGCGGTATCCGGACCTACCTGGGCGCGGCGCGCGAGCGGCAATTGCGCGAAGAAGCCGCTGCGGATTGAGCCCGCGTCTTTGTGGGAGCGTCGTTACAGCGGCGCACCGTGACTTTCGTCGCTGGCCGTGTGGGCATGCATGCGGCACTCTCGAAGGTTGAAACCACCCGGAGCCCCGCGATGACCCGTCTTTTGCCCAGCCTGCTCGCCCTTGCCACCGCCACCGTCCTGTTCAGCGCAGTACCGCAGCTCCAAGCCGCCGAGCAGAAGCAGGCCGCGACTTCGCAAACCACCGAAGACAAGGCTGCGCGCCTCGACAGGCTGTACGAGCAGTACTGGGAAGAAGTGCTGAAGCTCAATCCGGTGCAGGCGACGTTCCAGGGCGACAACCGCTACAACGACCAGCTCCCGGATTTCGGTACGGCCGAGTACCGCAAGCAGAGCCACGACTTCACCACGCGCTGGCTGAAGACCATCGAGGGCATCGGGCCGGACGGCCTGCAGGGCCAGGCCCTGCTGAGCTACCAGACCTTCGTCCGTGATGCGAAGAATTCGCTCGAGTCCGAGCAGTTCCCGGACTGGATGATGCCGATCAACCAAATGAGCAGCCTGGCGAGCTATGCGGTGATGCTCGGCTCGGGCAGCAGCGCGCAGCCGTTCAAGACGGTCAAGGACTACGACAACTGGCTGGCGCGCGGCAACAAGCTGCCGCAGCTGTTCGACACCTCCATCGCCAACATGCGCGAAGGCATCAAGGCCGGCGTGGTCCAGCCGCGGGCACTGATGGTCAAGGTGATCCCGCAGCTCGATGCGCTGATCAAGGACAAACCCGAGGACACGCTGTTCTGGGGCCCGATCACCAACATGCCCAAGGATTTTCCCGAGGCCGACAAGCAGCGCCTGACTGCTGCCTATCGCGACTTGATCGGCCAGCAGCTGATGCCGGCCTATCGTGAGTTGCGCAGCTTCATCAACGACGAGTACCTGCCCAAGACCCGCGACAGCGTGGGCGTGGACAAGCTGCCCAATGGCCTGGCGTGGTATGCGTTCAACGCGCGCCAGCGCACCACCACCGACATGAACCCGGAGCAGATCCACGAGCTGGGATTGAGCGAAGTGACGCGCATCCACGGCGAGATCCGCAAGGTGATGGCCGAGGTCGGCTTCAAGGGTTCGCTGCAGGATTTCTTCAAGTTCATGCAGACCGACAAGCGCTTCAGCTTCAAGGACGAGCCTGCATTGCTGGCTTACTACCGCGCGCTTGAAGCCAAGATCAACCGGAAGATCCCCGAGCAGTTCTCGCTGACGCCGAAGGCGCCGTTCGAGATCCGCGCGGTCGAACCGTTCCGCGCGAAATCGGCCGCGGGCGGCTCGTACCAGAGCCCGAGCGAGGACGGCAGCCGTCCCGGGATCTTCTACGTCAACACCTACGACCTGCCGACCCGCAAGACCTGGGACGCCGAGGACCTGTACCTGCACGAAGCGATCCCGGGCCACCACTTCCAGCTCGCCCTGCAGCAGGAACTGACCGGGATCCCGAAGTTCCGCCGCTTCGGTGGCGAAACCGCCTTCATCGAAGGCTGGGGCCTGTATTCCGAATCACTCGGCAAGGACCTGGGTGTCTATACCGATCCGTACGACTACTTCGGCTACCTGCAGAACGAACTGTGGCGCGCAATCCGCCTGGTCACCGACACCGGCCTGCACAGCAAGGACTGGTCGCGCGAACAGGTGATCAAGTACATGCTCGACAACTCGGCCGAGAGCGAGACCCAGGCCACCGCCGAAGCCGAGCGCTACATCGCGTGGCCGGGCCAGGCACTGGCGTACAAGATCGGCGAACTGAAGATCCAGGAGCTGCGCGATCGCGCGGAGAAGGAACTCGGCGGCAAGTTCGACGTCCGTGAATTCCACGCCGAAGTACTGAAGGACGGCTCGGTGCCGCTGGATGTACTGGAGAGCAAGATCGATCGCTGGATCGCGGCGAGGAAAGGCTGACGCCGCGAAGACCAGCCGCACTGCAACCCCGGGACCCGGCGTTCATTCGCCGGGTCTTTTTTTCCGCTGCAATGCCAAGCTTGTTCCCCTGTCATGCGAGTTGGCCTGATAACCTCATTTAATGCGTTGTCACCTGTAAGCAATGCCATCCGGCAGCATGGCAATGCGCGACCCTTGGGAATCGAGCGATGCATTGGAAAACGAAGGCAAGAATCCAGAAAGCCGTCTCCCTGCTGCCGCATGACGTTTCCTATTCGGCGTACTACTGGATCCAGAGGCACCTGGGCCGGTTGAGGAGCATCAACCCGGTCGACCTGTTGCAGGCCGGAGTGGAGACCTGGACGCGGATCCGCGAAGCGGGTTCCGATCCTGTCGGCAAGGTGTTCCTGGAAGTCGGCACCGGGCGCGCACCCATCGTGCCCATGGCCTACTGGCTGATGGGTGCGGAAGGCAGCATCACCATCGACCTCAACCGCTATTTGAAGGGCGAGCTTATCCGCGAATCGGTGGCCTACCTGGCGGACAATCGCGCGGAGATCGAGCGCGTGTTCGGCGCCTATCTGGAAACGCGCCGCCTGGACGAGCTGCTGGGTTACCACGCCAGCCCCGACTACTCCACCGAAGGATTCCTCAAGCTCTGCGGCATCCGCTACATCGCGCCTGGCGATGCGGCCAGCACCGGCCTGGAAGGGAGCAGCATCGATTTCCATACGTCCTACAACGTGCTGGAACACATCCCGATCGAGGTGCTGCGGCAGATACTGCACGAAGGAGCACGCATCCTCCGACCCGGCGGCCTGTTCGTGCACCGGGTGGACTACAGCGACCACTTTTCCCATTCCGACCGTTCGATTTCGGCGATCAACTTCCTGCAGTACTCGGATGCCGAGTGGAAGGACTACGCAGGCAACCGCTACATGTACATGAACCGGTTGCGCCACGACGATTTCGTGGCCCTGTTCGAAGCGGCGGGGCTCAAGATCTTGCTGGACATGCCGCACACCAATGAGCGCGTGCTGGCGTTGCTCAGGTCCGGCGCCTTCCCTCTGCATGCGCGTTACCAGGACAAATCGGAGGCGATGCTGGCCGTCACCGGTGCGTGGATCGTTTCACAACCAGGCGCATGAAGCGGACTGCCCCAACGGCATCCTCCGGTCGCCGGACCGTTACCCGGCCAGCTTCAGCTTCGGAATAGGCACTTTCATCTTCATCGCGTGATGCCCGGCGCGGCCAGTCACACTGCGACCGAGTTGCATCGACCATCGCTGCGTTACCGGTCTCATGGTCAAGTTCCAGCACAGTGACCTCGAGCCTGGGCCTGGCGCTGGCCAGCCAGATAGTCCGGACCAGACGTCATTGCCGTTCGCCAGCACGAAATCCTTGTCGGCTGCCTGGCCTTGTCGCTATTCCACGGCATGGGGTCGCCGGCGGGATTGATCCGTCGGAATCGCGGCGTAACGCGACTTCCGACGTAAGCAGGCCACTTAACCCCAAGCGCCTCGCCTATAATCATGAAGGATAGGACAGGGGCGTAACGATG
>JAKFDG010000033.1:0-5625 GCA_036677285.1 Pseudoxanthomonas sp. | reverse complement strand
TCGTGGATGATCAGCGCGGCGGCGGCGCCCTTGCGCGCGGCTTCCTCGAACTTGTAGGTCCAGCGGCCGTAATAGGTCATGCGCCTGCCGTCGAACAGCTTGGCGTCGTCGCTGTGGAAACCCGGGTCGTTGACCAGCATGACCACGGTCTTGTCCTTCCAGTCCTGGCCGGCGTAGTCGTTCCACTGCTGCTCCGGCGCATCCACGCCGTAGCCGACGAACACCAGCTCGCTGTCCTGCACCTTCACTTCCGGCTGGCCGGTGCGCGTGCCGATCACCATGTCGGTGCCGAACTTGAGTTCGCGTGCCTTGCCGTTGGCGCCCAGCTTCAGCACGGTGGATTCGTCGGCGGTGGTTTCCACCATCGACACGTCCTGGAAATAACTGTCGCCGTTGCCGGGCTTCAGGCCGATGCGCTCCATCTGCGCCTGCAGGAAGGCCACGGTCCTGTCCTCGCCCACGGAACCGGGGCCACGACCCTCGAATTCATCCGAGGCCAGCGTCTTCACCAGTTCGGCGAAGTCGGCGGGATTGATGTCGGCGGCGAACGCATGCGCGGGCGCTGCCGGAGGTGCGGTTTCAGGCGCGGGCGCCGCGGCTTCGGGCGCTTCGCGCTTGCACGCGGACAACGCCGCGACGGCGGCGAGGGCCAGGATCAGTTTGCGGGACATCGGGATTCCTCAACGGAAGGAATCCCGATTCTAGCGTGCGCCCCGTTAAGCGGTCAGTCCTTGGGGGCGGTGTCGCCGTCATAGGGCTTGGCGGTGGCGCCGGTGATGGGGCCGGTCTTCGCGCTGCGATGCACGTACAGGGTCACTTCGCGCTCGAACACCAGCGGGCCTTCGACCACGGCGTTGGGGCCGATGATGATGCGCGGCACGCGCTTGCTCTTGACCTGCAGCCAGGAGTTGTTCTTCTCTACCTTGAGGCCGCCCTTGACCACCGAATCGACGCCGACGGTGACATTGCCGTTGACGGTCTCGATGCCGCCGCCCAATTGCGTGGCGACCAGGCCGATGGCGCCATTCACGGTCGAGATGCCTTCCTTCACCCTGCCACCGCGGTCGACGAAGATCTCGCCGTTGACGGTTTCGATGCTGCCGTTGACGGTCACGTTGTTCGCCAGGCGGATGCCGCCATTGACGGTTTCCAGCGTTCCGGTGCTGGCCTTGTCGCCGACCTTGATGCTGCCATTGACAGTACCGGCATCGGCAGTGACCGCGCCGTCGGCGATGCGGATGCTGCCGTTGACCGTTTCCAGCTCGCCATAGGTCTGTCCGGCCTCGGCTTCGATGCTGCCGTTGACCTTGGAAATGTCTTCGCTGGCGAAGGCGGGACCAGCGGCTAGCGCCAGGGCGATGAACAGGGCGGTGCGGATCGGCGACATGGTGGGATTCCTGGGGAGTGGTATGGATGGGATGCGGCCAGCGGCGCATCGGTTTAAACGTACCGGCTCGAAAAATGCCGTGGACGTCAATAGCACCACGCTTCGCTACAATCGTCACCTGCCTGAAGTCACTGGAATCCAACCGTGTCCGCATCCCCCGCGCGTCCCAAGCCCGTCGTCCTGCTGATCCTGGATGGCTGGGGGCATCGCGAAGATCCCGCCGACAACGCGCTGGCGCAGGCCACGCTGCCGAACTGGCGGCGCCTGCTGGCCACTGCCCCGCACACCCTGATCCACACCGAAGGCCGCCACGTGGGCCTGCCGGACGGGCAGATGGGCAATTCGGAAGTGGGGCACATGAACCTGGGCGCGGGCCGCATCGTCTACCAGGACCTGACCCGCATCGATGCGGCGATCGAGGACGGCGGCTTCTTCGACAATCCCGAACTGGTCGCGGCCTGCGACGCGGCGAAGGCCGGCGGCCATGCATTGCATGTGTTCGGATTGCTCTCGCCGGGTGGCGTGCACAGCCATGAAAGCCACATCTTCGCCATGCTCGAGCTCGCCAAACGCCGCAGCGTTGCGCGCGTGGCCGTGCATGCCTTCCTCGACGGCCGCGACACGCCGCCGCAATCGGCCGAAGCCAGCCTGCGTGCGCTGCAAGCCGTGTGCGACCGGCTCGGCAATGCGCATGTCGCCAGCGTCAGCGGCCGCTATTACGCGATGGATCGCGACAAGCGCTGGGACCGGCTGCGCCTGGCCTGGGATGCGATCGTCGAAGCACGGAGCGAACACCATGCCGCCGATGGGTTGTCCGCCTTGCAGGCCGCCTATGCGCGTGGCGAGAACGATGAGTTCGTGTTGCCGACCGTGATCGATGGGGCGCAGCCGATGGCCGACGGCGACGCGGTGGTGTTCATGAACTTCCGCGCCGACCGTGCGCGCCAGATCACCGCTGCGTTCGTGTCGCCGGGCTTCGATGGTTTCGAGGCGCGGCGTCCCAAGCTCGCGCGTTTCGTGTGCCTGACCGAATACGACGCGCGGCTACCGGCCGCGGTCGCGTTCGGCCCGGACGACCTGCGCCACACCCTGGGCGAATTGCTGGCGGAACAGGGGCTCACCCAGTTGCGCATCGCCGAGACCGAGAAATACGCGCATGTCACCTTCTTCTTCAGCGGCGGTCGTGAAGATCCGTTCCCCGGCGAGGAACGCATCCTGATTCCCAGCCCCAAGGTCGCGACCTACGACCTGCAGCCGGAGATGAGCTGTCCGGAACTGACCGCGAAGCTGGTCGATGCGATCGGCTCCGGCCGTTTCGACGCGATCATCTGCAACATCGCCAATCCGGACATGGTCGGCCACAGCGGCGACCTGCAGGCGGCGATCCTCGCCGCGCAGGCGGTGGATATTGCGATAGGAGCGGTGGACGCGGCGGTGCGCGCCGCGCATGGCGCATTGCTGATCACCGCCGACCACGGCAACCTGGAGATGATGCGCGACCCGGCCACCGGCCAGCCGCATACCGCGCACACGGTAGGCCCGGTGCCGCTGGTCTATGTCGGCGAACGCGCCGCGACCTTGCGTGGCGGTGGGGCCTTGCGCGATGTCGCGCCGACGTTGCTCGATCTGCTGGGCCTGCCGCAGCCGCAGGAAATGAGCGGCCGCAGCCTGTTCGACAGCAACGCGTCGAACAGCAACGGATGAAGCTCCGCTACGCCAGCCGTGCGTGCATCGCCCTGGCGATCGCGCTGGCCGTGGCCGCCCCGTCGTTGGCGCAGAAGTCGCAGTCCTCCAGCCAGCGCGAAGCCGAGAAGAAACTGCAGCGCCTGCGCGGTGAACTGAAGGGCATCGCCCAGGAGCGCCGCAAGCTGGAAGACGCGCGCGGCGCCGCGGCGCGCAAGTTGCGCGACGCCGACGAGCAGGTGGGCAAGACCAGCCGCTCGCTGAGCGAAACCGAGGCCGCGCTCAAGCGCGAGGAAGCCGCCTTGGCGGACCTGCAGCAGCAGCGCGACGCCATGCGCCAGCGCCTGGGCAAGCAGCGCGAGCAACTGACCGCGCTGGTGCGCGCGTCCTACCTGCTGGGCGGCGATGCGCCGCTGAAGGTGCTGCTGGCGCAGGATCGCGTGGCCGACGCCAATCGCGCGCTGGCCTACCATCGGTACATACAGCGTGATCGTGCGCAGAAGATTTCCGCATTGACCACCGAGCTGAAAGCGCTGGACGAGATCGAACGCGACCTCGCCGCACGCCGCGCGCAGCTCGACGCCACCCGCAACCAGCAACGCGCCCAGGTCGATGCGCTGGAAAAGGATCGCAAGGCCCGCGCGGGGCTGATCGCCGACCTCGACGAGCGTTACCAGGACCGCAAGGCGCGCGAGCAGGCCCTGGGCCAGGATGCGCGTTCGCTGGAACGCCTGCTCGCCAACCTGCGCGCCGCGGCGGCGCGTGCCGAGGCTGAACGTCGCGCTGCGGCCAAACGCGCCGCGGCCGAGGAAGCAGCCGCGAAGCAGGCTGCGGCCAGGGCGCGCACCGCAGGCGGCAAGCCGGCGACTCCGGCTCCGCGTACGCCCGCCCGCCCCGCGGTGGCCAACGCCCCCGCACTCAAGGTCGGCGGCCTGGGCTGGCCGATTTCCGGCAATCTGCTGGCGCGTTTCGGCGGCAGGATGCCCGACGGGCGCGCAAGCTCCGGCGTGCTGATCGGCGCGCCCACGGGCAGCACGGTCACCGCCGTGGCCGATGGCAGCGTGGTGTTCTCCGAATGGATGACCGGCTACGGCCTGATCCTGATCGTCGACCACGGCAACGGCTACATGAGCCTGTACGCGCACAACGAAACCCTGTTGCGCGATGCCGGCGACACGGTCAAGCGCGGCGATGCGGTGGCCAAGGTCGGCAGCTCCGGCGGGCAGGGCGTGCCGGCGCTGTACTTCGAGCTGCGCCGCAACGGCCAGCCGGTCGACCCGTCTTCGTGGCTGCAGCGGCGCTGAATCGCGCCTTCGCTTACCCAGCCGGTTAAACGGAGGTTTACGGCGGGGGCGCGCATAATCGATAGAACTTCGCGTCCCTGGCGCGAGTCGATTGTCCGAAGCTTCCGCGGAGAGATGCATGCGTTTGCCCCTGGCCTTGTTGTTGCTGCTGGTCCCTGCGATCGGGTTCGCCCAGGACGCCGAAAAGGACCCGCCCGTGGTCGCTCCCAGCGACGATCCCGATGCCGCCGAGACCGCGCCGTCGAAGGTGCCGCTGGATGAGATCCGCCGCTACGTGGCGGTGTTCAACGCGGTCAAGGACGCCTACGTCGAACCGGTGGAGGACAAGAAGTTGATGCACTCGGCGATCCGTGGCCTGCTCCTGGACCTGGATCCACACAGCACCTATTTCGACAAGGACGACGCGGCCGCCTTCGACGAACAGGCCACCGGCGCCTACGACGGCGTCGGCGTGGAACTGCTGCAACAACCCGACAACACCCTGCGCGTGATCGCGCCGATCGACGGCACTCCGGCGGCCAGGGCCGGGATCAAGGCCGGCGACGTGATCGTGGCCATCGACGGCAAGCCGATCAGTGCCGAGGACGGGATGGAACCGTTGCGCGGCGAACCCGGCTCGAAACTCAGGTTGACCCTCGTGCGCGAAGGCAAGCCCAAGCCCTTCGATGTCAGCCTGACCCGCGAGACCATCCGCGTCGCCAGCGTGCGCAGCCGCATGCTGGAGCCGGGTTACGGCTATGTGCGCATCAGCACCTTCCAGGCCGACACCGGCGCCGATTTCCAGAAGAACCTCGACCAACTGCAAACCGCTGGAAAATTACGCGGCCTGGTCCTGGACCTGCGCAGCAATCCGGGCGGGTTGCTGATCTCGGCGGTGCAGGTCGCCGACGATCTGCTGGACAAGGGCAACATCGTCACCACGCGCGGACGTATCGCAATCAGCGACGCCAAGTTCGACGCCACCCCGGGCGATCGCCTCGGGGGCGCGTTGCTGGTGGTACTGGTGGATGCAGGCTCGGCGAGCGCGGCCGAAGTGCTGGCGGGCGCGTTGCGCGACAACGGGCGTGCGCGGGTGATCGGCAGCCGCACCTTCGGCAAGGGTTCGGTGCAGACCGTGTTGCCGCTGGACAACGGCGATTCGGTGAAACTGACCACCGCGCGCTATTACACGCCCAGCGGCAAGTCGATCCAGGCCAGCGGCATCGTCCCGGACGTGGTCCTGCACCCGGAACAAAAGGACAAGGACGCAGC
>JAKFDG010000032.1:0-4379 GCA_036677285.1 Pseudoxanthomonas sp. | reverse complement strand
ACGAAATACTGGCTCTGCGGGTGGCTGAAGTAGTAACCCGACACTGCCGCAGTGGGCAGCATGGCGAAACTTTCCGTCAGGGTCATGCCAGCGTTGTTGCCGGCGTCCAGTAGCTCGAACAGAGTTCCTTTTTCGCTGTGCTCGGGGCAAGCCGGGTAGCCGGGGGCAGGCCGGATGCCGCGGTACTTTTCCGCGATCAACGCCTCGTTGTCGAGCGACTCGTCAGGCTCGAAACCCCAGAATTCCTTGCGCACGCGCTGATGCAGGCGTTCGGCCAGTGCTTCGGCGAGGCGGTCGGCCAGGGCCTTGAGCAGGATCGCGTTGTAGTCGTCGTATTCCGCTTCGAAGCGTGCCACGTGCGGATCGATACCGATACCGGCGGTGACCGCGAAGGCGCCGATCCAGTCCTGTTTGCCTGATTCTTTCGGAGCAATGAAGTCGGCGAGACAGAAGTCGGGGCGCTCGACGGGCTTGTCCACCTGTTGGCGCAGGAAGTGGAGGGTTTCCGTTCCATTCCCTTCGGGGAGGGAAACGACTACGTCGTCACCTGCGCTATTCGCCGGCCACAATCCGAACACGGCCTTCGCCGTCAGCCACTTCTCGTTGACGATCTTCTCCAGCATGGTCCGCGCATCCCGGTGAAGCTCGCTTGCCTGCGTGCCGACGATCTCATCGGTCAGGATCGCCGGGTACTTGCCAGCCAGTTCCCACGCCTGGAAGAACGGCGTCCAGTCGATCAGCGGCACCAGCTCAGCCAGTGGGTAATCGTCGAACACGGTGACACCGGGTTTGTTCGGTGTCGGTGGAGTATAGGTATCCCACCCGCCGTCGAATCTCTGCCCGCGCGCCTTTTCCAGCGACACCAGGCGCTTGGCGTCGCCACGGTTCCGGTGGCGTTCGCGGATCTCGGCGTAGTCGGCGTCGTTGGCGGCGACGAAGGCGGCGCGCAGGTCCTTGGAGATCAACGACTGGGCCACACCGACCGCGCGCGAGGCGTCCTTCACCCACACCGTCGGCGACTTGTAGTGCGGGTCGATCTTCAACGCGGTATGCGCACGCGACGTGGTCGCCCCGCCGATCAGCAGCGGCAGGGTCATGCCCTGGCGCTGCATCTCGCGGGCGACGTGGGACATTTCCTCCAGCGACGGGGTGATCAGGCCGGACAGGCCGATCAGGTCCGCGTTCTCGGCGCGCGCGGTATCCAGGATCTTCTGCACCGGCACCATCACGCCCAGGTCGACCACGTCGAAATTGTTGCAGGCCAGGACCACGCCGACGATGTTCTTGCCGATGTCGTGCACGTCGCCCTTCACCGTGGCCATCACGATCTTGCCGTTGGACTTGCCGACGTCGCCGGTGCGCAGTTTCTCAGCTTCGATGAAGGGCAGCAGGTAGGCCACCGCCTTCTTCATCACCCGCGCCGACTTAACCACCTGCGGCAGGAACATCTTGCCGGCGCCGAACAGGTCGCCGACCACGTTCATGCCGTCCATCAACGCGCCTTCGATCACATCCAGCGGCCGCGCGGTTTCGGCACGCGCTTCCTCGGTGTCGATCTCGACGTACTGGTCGATGCCATGCACCAGCGCATGGCTGAGCCGTTCGCGCACCGGTTTGTCGCGCCAGGCCAGGTTCTCGACCTGCGCCTCGCCTTTCTTTCCCTTGTAGCGTTCGGCGATTTCCAATAGGCGCTCGGTGGAATCCTCGCGTCGGTTGAGGATCACATCCTCGACCCGCTCGCGCAGTTCCGGATCCAGGTCGTCGTAGATCGGCATGGCGCCGGCATTGACGATGCCCATGTCCATGCCGGCCTTGATGGCGTGGTACAGGAACACCGAGTGGATCGCCTGGCGTACCAACTCGTTGCCGCGGAACGAGAACGACACATTGGAGACGCCGCCGGAGACATGGCAGTGCGGCAATGTCTGCTTGATGATGCGGGTGGCTTCGATGAAGTCGACCGCGTAGTTATTGTGCTCCTCGATGCCGGTGGCAACGGCGAAGATGTTGGGGTCGAAGATGATGTCCTCGGGCGGAAAGCCGACCTGCTCGGTCAGCACCTTGTAAGCGCGGGTGCAGATCTCGACCTTGCGCGCGCAGGTGTCGGCCTGGCCGTCCTCGTCGAAGGCCATCACCACGGCGGCCGCGCCATAACGCAGCACCTTGCGGGCATGTTCGATGAAGGCCGCTTCGCCTTCCTTGAGCGAGATCGAGTTGACCACGCTCTTGCCCTGCAGGCACTTCAGGCCTTCTTCGATCACGCTCCACTTGGAGGAATCGACCATCACCGGGATGCGGGCGATATCGGGTTCGGACATGATCAGGTTGAGGAAGCGCGCCATGGCCTTCTCGGAATCGATCAGGCCTTCGTCCATGTTGACGTCGAGGATCTGTGCGCCGTTGGCGACCTGCTGGCGCGCGACTTCCACCGCTTCCTCGTAGCGTTCTTCCTTGATCAGCTTCTTGAACTGGGCGCTGCCGGTGACGTTGGTGCGCTCGCCGACGTTGATGAACAGCAGGTCCGGGGTAATGACCAGCGGTTCCAGGCCGGACAGGCGGGTGTGGCGGACCACGCTGCTCATGCGGCTTCCGCCAAATCTGCAGCCACGGGCAGCTTGCGAGGTTCGATCCCGCTGACCGCTTCGGCGATTGCCTTGATATGGGCGGGAGTGGTGCCACAACAGCCGCCGACCAGGTTCAGCAGGCCGGATTCCGCGAATTCCTTCAGCGTCGCTGCCATTTCCTCCGGTGTCTCGTCGTACTCGCCAAAGGCGTTGGGCAGGCCCGCATTGGGGTGCGCGCTGACGTAGCTG
Organism: Pseudoxanthomonas sp.; assembly: GCA_036677285.1. GTDB lineage: Bacteria > Pseudomonadota > Gammaproteobacteria > Xanthomonadales > Xanthomonadaceae > Pseudoxanthomonas_A. The sequence goes on along the minus strand of JAKFDG010000032.1, from coordinate 1,566 downwards.
TCGGCGATGGTCGCCAGTGTCTCCACGTGTTCACGCAGGTCCTTCGCGCCCAACGCGCAATTCAGTCCGATCGACAAGGGCTTGCCGTGCGACACCGAAGCGTAGAAGGCTTCCGCCGTCTGCCCGGAGAGGGTACGCCCGGAGGCATCGGTGATGGTGCCGGAGATCATCACCGGCAGGCGCCCGCCGCGATCCTCGAACACTTCCTCGACTGCGTACAGGGCGGCCTTGGCATTCAGGGTGTCGAAAATGGTTTCCACCATGATCGTGTCCGCGCCGCCGTCGATCAGGCCTTCGATGGCTTCCCGGTAAGTGTCGCGGAGTTCGTCGAAATTGGTGTTGCGGAAACCGGGGTCGTTGACGTCCGGGCTGATCGAGGCGGTGCGGCTGGTGGGGCCAAGCACGCCGATGACGAAGCGCGGTTTGTCGGGAGTCTTCGCTTCCATCGCATCGCAGCACGCGCGGGCGACACGGGCGCCTTCCTTGTTCAACTCGTACACCAGGTGCTGCAGGTGGTAGTCGGCCTGGCTGACCGAGGTGGCATTGAAGGTGTTGGTCTCGACCAGGTCGGCGCCGGCTTCCAGGTATTCGGTGTGCACGCCCGCGATCACTTCGGGCTTGCTCAGCAGCAGCAGGTCGTTGTTGCCCTTGAGATCATGACCGCATTGACCGTCATGTACATGGGCACTGTCGTAGCCGTCCGCGAAACGCTCGCCACGGTAGTCCGCTTCCTCTAGACGATGGCGCTGGATCATGGTGCCCATGGCGCCGTCGATGATGAGGATGCGCTCGGAGAGTGCCCGCTGCAGCGCCTGGACGCGCTCGGGATTCAACCAGGGGAGGGTTTTCATGGCTTTATTCCAATCAGCGAAATCACTTCGAAATGGGGCGGGCGCCGCTCGCGGGTGACCGTGCCCAGGTTGGAGACCTGCAGGCCTGCCTTCTCGGCGAACTTGCGCAGTTCCTTGTCGCTGAAGCCGAGGTTGACGTGGCTGTAGGCCTGCACCACGCCCTGGTGTTCGTGCTTGCCCAGGCTGCTCAGTAACAGCCGCCCGCCACGGCGCAGCACGCGCGCGGCTTCGGCGACTGCCTGTGCCGGCTTGGTGGAGTAGGTCAGTGCGTGCATCAGCACGACCAGGTCGAAGCTGTTGTCCTTCAAGGGCAGGGCATGCATATCGCCTTCGCGCACTTCCACATTGGGGAAGCGGCGCAGACGCTCGCCCGCAGCCGCGACCACGCGGGCGCTGGTATCGACGCAGACGTAGCGCTTGGCATGCGGGGAGAGCAGTTCGGCCAACACGCCGTCGCCGGAGGCGATATCCAGCACGTCGCCGGTTTCCAGCAACGGCAGGGCGGTGCGCGCCAGCGCTTCCCAGGTGCGTCCGGGCGAGTAGTGCCGCTCCATGTCGCCAGCGACCGAATCGGCCCAGTTCTGGTCGGCGGCGCGAGAGGCCAGGACACTGGGTACACGCTCGGCATCCTGGCGCAGCAGGGGGTCGTCGCTGCCTTCGCGCAGGCTGCGCCACAGGTCGCGCTGGGCGGCGTCCAGGTTGTCTTCGTCGAACC
>JAKFDG010000031.1:0-6200 GCA_036677285.1 Pseudoxanthomonas sp. | reverse complement strand
GTGAACTTGAGGTACACGGTGGAACCCGGCAACTTGCGGGTGCCGTAGACCAGCTGCCCGTCCTGTTCGCGCTGGTACAGGGTGCCGCTGAACACGCCCATCGAGCCCCAAAGATTGGGCACCTTGGCCGCATCGTCATCGACCTGCTTCGCCTCGCATTTGGAGCCGGGCTCGGGCGCGGTGGACAGGCTGACCGTGCCGTTGCGCACGCAGCGATACACCGTGCGCGCCTCGGCCGGGGAGCTGGCGAACACCAGGTGGCCGGCCAACAGTGCGAGCAGGAGGAAGCGGGCGGAAGACATGCGCGGATCGTATACGTTCGCAGGCCAACCCATGCCTAACCGCCGGCCGCCTTACCCGCCCGGCTGGATGGCGACGACCTTGACCTCGAACTCGCTGCAATCCGCACTGCCCTGCTTGCATATGCCATTGATCCAGGTCTCGCCGCTGCCGAACATCACGCCCTGGCCGTTGACCATCAGCTCGGAATATTTCTGCGCCTTGATCACCCGGGCGATCGCCGGGGTGACGATCCGGTCATAGTTTTTGACGAAGTCGGCCGGATCCCTGATCGCAACCTTCTTGCCATCGAGGGTTGCATCGAAGGGATAGTCGACCAGCGCCGCCACCGCCACCGGATCGCCCTCGGCGACCGCCTTCTGGTAGGCGTTGATCACCGTTTCGTATTTGTCGTGGTCGCCCAGCACCGAATCGATCGAGGCATTCACCACCTGGTGGTCTTCCGTGACTGCCGCCATGGGAGTGTCGGGGGTCGTTGGCGCGCTGGCAGCTGCGTCGGCCGCAGGCGGCGCCGGTGAGGAGGCTTCCGGCACCGGCTGTTTGCAGGCGGCGAGCATTGCCGCCAGGGCGGCGATGAAGATCAGTTTGCGCATGCGTTTTCCCCGAAGCCTCGCGCTCAGGAAATCCAACCGCGCGCAATCGACCTGCGCGCGAACCAGACCAGGAACACCGCGATCACGATCAGCACGATCGGCAGGGCCAGGCCTGCCGGGCCATAGACCTGCAGCGCCGGCGTCGCCAGGTAGGTGTAGCCCATCTGCACCAGCACGGCCAGCAACGACAACGCGAACAGCGGCAACGCCAGTCGCCGGTGCAGCAACAACGTCACGCTGCCCAGCAGGCCGGCGAACACCGCCACCGCGAACGCGCCGTTCACCCAGGCCGGCGTGGATTCGTACAACTGGCGCTGGTCCACCGGCAGCGCGGCCAGCGCCTCGGGCGGCAGGTTGGTCTGCACGAAGAACATGGTCACGCCGAGCAGGTTCCATAACAGCGCGAGTACGGACGTGATCCAGAAGCCCAGCGGGCGCCTATGGGTGGCGGTCGCGTTCATCATGGCCTCGCAAGCGATCATGGCGGGACCGGGAGCATACTCCTGCACCTTCGCGATGCGCACGCCATGCCAGCCCGCCCCGTGATCTTCCGGGGGCCGTGGCTCATATCCCCGGTGCGGATGGCCGCGCGCCAAGCCTGCTAAGCTCGGCGCCGGGGAACGCACCTCTGGTATCGCAACGGGAATCCGCTCATGGGCGCCAAGCTCAAGGCCGGCTCAATGGAGCTGGAAATCGCCTACATCGAATGGTTGCGCGCCCAGGGCCACAATCCGGCAGAAGGCATCGATTCGTTCTTCAGCGGCTCTGACTTCGTGCGCTCGCAACTGCTGATGATCCATGAGAGCGAGCAGGAGAAACTGGCCGAAGAGGCCCGCCTGCACCTGATCCGCCGCAGCAGCGACCCGGTGTTCTCCGCGCAGTTCCCGATGGTCTACGGCTGCCACGACGAAAGCGGCGCGGAGCTCCGCTACACGGTCAGACTCACCATATCCGACCAGGGTGCGGAGTGGGAGGGCCGGGTCTGGAAGGGGAGCGATTACCTGGGCGAGGTCCGCGGCTCCGGCAGCGGTCCGCAAGCCAACTACGTCGAGCTGGCGCGCATGCACATTGAATCGCAGATCAAGTGCCCGGGTGTGATCAAGCGGGAACGCTGAGTCTGAGTCGCACGCACCACCGGCGACGCGACAAGCCCGCGCGATCGTTCACTTGAAGCCGAGCAGCACATCCAGGGTCTTCAGGGTGCCGATGAAGACATTCAGCCGTGCCTTCATGAAATCGTCCCGCACCACGGCCCGCTCACCGAATTCCATGACCTTGGCGTTGTGCACGCCGTCCCGGGGCCAGGCGAGTGCGGCCGTCACCACCGGTTCGTCCGATCTCGCGAACGCATACCAGTAGTCTCCCACTTGCCGCGAGTAGGCCTGGTCGGCGTGGGTGAACGCTACGTTGAGGCAATCGCACCGGGCGCCTGTCCCCAGCACGAAAGGAATCTCCGCGCCGTGCGCCACCCCGGGCACTCTGCCCTGCAACCCCTCCTGCACGTGGCTGAAGTAATAACGCCAGGTCGGCGCCGATTGCGAATGCAGGTAGGCGATGCGCCGCGCGAAAGAGGTGAAGACCGCGTCGCGCACGGTTTCCCGACCGAGCTGGGCGTCGTCGGTGACGCCGGGGTAAAGCTGATTCAGCAGGAATTTCGTGGCACGAAGTTTCTCCACCAGTTTCGCAGGGTCCACGCCGAACGCCACCGCCACGGTGGCTTCGTCGCTGTTACTGCCGATGACCAGCGGCAGGCGTGCCTGCCTGTGCTTCTGGAAGGCATCGAGGATGGGCTGCGGCAAGGCCGCGTCGCCGATGATGAAACCAGGCGCAAGGCTGGGCACCTTGCCCGCGGGTTCGAAGAAGCGCGCGGCGGGCACCGCACGGAGCTGCACGGTCGTGCCGCTGGCGCCCTCCGCGCCTACGGCGCTTGCGACCTGCACGCCAACCTCGCGCGCCCTGGCGCGGGTATGGCTGGGAATGCCGTAGGGACTTTGCGCGATGCCCTTGTGGAACAGACCTTTCGCCAGTGGCGAGGCGTACAGCGCGAGCACGCTTTGCGCACCCGCTGATTCGCCGAAGATCGTCACATTGCCCGGATCGCCACCGAACGCGGCGATGTTGTCGCGCACCCAGCGCAGCGCGGCGATCTGGTCCAGCAACCCGTAGTTGACCGGCACGCCGGCATCATCGCCATCGAGGGCAGGATGCGAGAAGAAACCCAGCGGCCCCATGCGGTAATTGATCGTCACCACCACCGCACCGCGCTGCGCCAGCGCGGTGCCGTCGTAAAGCGCCACGTTGCCCGAGCCGAACACCAACGCGCCGCCGTGTATCCACACCATCACCGGCCGCTTGCCCGCAACGTCGGCTTTCGGTGTCCATACGTTGAGATACAAGCAGTCCTCGCTCAACAGGCCGGCAGTGCCGCCGGCGGATTCCGGAATGCCCGGCTTCTGCATGCACGACGCGGCATAGGCGTCGGCCTTGCGTGTGCCGGTCCAGGCGTCGACCGCCTGCGGTTCGCGCCAGCGCAGGTCGCCAACGGGCGGTGCGGCGAAGGGGAGACCGAGGAACAGGTCGAGACCGCGTTCCTGCCGTCCCTCCACCTTGCCGGAATGGGTGACGACAACGGGCGCGGACGCCGGGGATGCGTTGGAACCAGTTTGCGCGGCCAGGCAAGGCATCAGGCTGCCCGCCAGATACAGGGCGAAAGTGAGCACGACTTTCACGTGAGCCTCGTGGCGCATGCGGATCGCTGCATCATGCCAGTTCCTCGCCATGCATTCGCATCGTCGCCAAGACCGCGCCTCCAACCCGCTGCATTAGACTGCCCGCAACCGATCGACCGTGCGCAACCGGAGCAGACCGTGCAATCGAACCTCAATGTGGCACTCATCGGTTACGGCTTCGTCGGCAAGGTGTTCCATGCACCCTTGCTCACCAACACGCCGGGATTGCATCTGCACACCGTGGTCTCCAGCGATGCGGGCAAGGTGCGGGCCGACCATCCCGCCACGCGCGTGGTCGCCGACGCGGAAACGGTCTTCGCCGACCCGGAGATCCAGCTGGTGGTCATCGCCGCGCCCAATCCGGTGCACGCGGCGCTGGCCAACGCCGCCCTCGCCCATGGCAAGCACGTAGTAGTCGACAAACCGTTCACCGTGACCGGGGAGGAAGCCCGCGAGGTCGTCGCCAACGCCGCGCGTGCCGACTGCATCGTCAGCGTGTTCCAGAACAGGCGCTGGGACGCCGACTTCCTCACCCTGCGCCGCCTGGTCGCGGAGGGCGCGCTGGGCGAAGTCGTGGAATTCCATTCCCACTTCGATCGCTACCGCCCGGTCGTGGCCGACCGATGGCGCGAGCGCGACCAGCCCGGGTCGGGGTTGTGGTTCGACCTGGGCCCGCACCTGGTCGACCAGGCGCTGCAGCTGTTCGGCATGCCCGATGCGCTGTTCGCGGACATCGCGATGCAGCGCGAAGGCGCGCGCAGCGCCGACTATTTCCATGTGCAGTTGCGCTATCCCACGCGCCGCGTGGTGCTGCACGCCGGGTCGCTGGTGCCGGCGCATGGGTTACGCTTCGCGGTGCATGGCACGCGTGCCAGTTACGTGAAGCATGGAATGGATGCGCAGGAGGACGCATTGCGGAGCGGCGGCTTCCCGGGCCAGGCGGGTTGGGGACACGATCCGCAACCCGGCACGCTGCATGTCGAAGTACAGGGTGAAACGCTCAAGGAAACCGTGGAGAGCATCCCTGGCGACTATCGCCGGTACTACATGGCGATGCGTGACGCGATCCTGCTGGGGGCGCCGCCGCCGGTGAGCGCGCAGGACGCGTTGCAGGTCATGGCGATGCTGGAGTGGGCGGTGGAAAGTTCGGTCGAACGATGCGAAATCGCCTGCCGCTAGGCGCGAGTACGATCAGGCGCTGCCAAGATGGACGATATCGACGACTTCGTCCAGCCACAGGTAATGCGCCTGCTCCGGCTGCTGCAGGTCGTCGATCCGCAGCAACGCATTGACGCCCTCCTCGCCTTGCGGATTGCGGAAGGTCTGGATGCTGGGACGCGTCGACACCACGCCCTTCAGCTTGCGCCCGTCGCCCATCGTCAACTCGACGATGGCTTCATCCGGCAAGGCGACGATGCGCGATTCGATCAGGGCAATATCGGCCTGTTCGGTGTACACATGGTCTGCGGTCTGGCCCATGTCACGGCCTCACTCTGCGGAAGACCTCAAGCTAGGCCGAGCGCTGTAACAAGGTTGTGAATACAGGATCATTCAGCCCTGACTGCAATCCGGCGCGACCGGCATCGCATCGTGGCTGAGGCAATGCTTGATACCTACGGGCAGACGGGTGAACTCCTTGACATTGCCGGCGGCGAGCGTGAACTGCTGCACCACGGTCGTCGTGCAGGCGCCCACCGCGGTCCTCGCTTGCGTGTCGCCTTTCTCGCAATTGCTCAGGAACACCACGTAGTGGCAGCTGCCGCTGGCGCTCTGCAGGCACTCGAAGCGAGCATCGCCATCGGCGATCCGCGCCTTGCTGGAGTTGATCCCCACCCCATCGATCGAGGAGAAGGTCAAGGTGGTCGTGCCGGCTTGCGGGTTGAACCCCACGAGCGTCAACAGGAACGAAATCAGGGAGATCAGGATGCGCATGGTGCTTCCTCTCGTGATGGATGACGGCGCCGCGCCTTCGCGGGCGCGCAGTCACATGTTCTTGAACAGGGTCATGAACGGCTGGCTGACGGTCAGCGTTTCCGGACGCGACTTCAGCCGCACCGTGCCTTTGCCGCTGTCGTCGCGCGCGATCGAGGCGATCGCCTTCAGGTTGACGATGGTGGAACGGTGGATCTGCTTGAACGTATTCGGATCCAGCACGTCCAGCAGCTCCCGGATCGGCTTGCGCAGCAGCGACTCGCCTTCCGCGGTCATCACCACCGTGTACTTGTTGTCGGCCTGGAAGTAGGCCACGTCATCGACCATGATCAGGCGCGTCTCCTTGCCGGCGCTGGCGGTGATCCAGACCAGCGGCTCGGCGACCGCGCCAGGCAACTTCGCACCCAGCTGCCTGACCAGCGCGGCCAGCGCCGCCGCGTCGGCATTGCCAGTACCCAAACGCGCCTGCAGGCGTTGTACCGTGCTGCGCAGGCGTTCTGGCGAGATCGGCTTGAGCAGGTAGTCGACCGCGCCCTGTTCGAAGGCATCGATGGCGTACTGGTCGTAAGCGGTGACGAACACGACCTGGGTCGCCGGGCTGGCTTCGGCCATGCCTTCGGCCACTTCCAGGCCGGTCAGTCCCGGC
>JAKFDG010000030.1:0-3019 GCA_036677285.1 Pseudoxanthomonas sp. | reverse complement strand
TGTTCGCGGTGACGCTGCGCTGGTTGCCGGCGGGCGGCTGGGGCGAATGGAGGAACATCGTGCTGCCGGTGATCGCACTGGCGCTGCCCAACATCGCCTACTGCGCGCGCCTGACCCGCGCCTCGATGCTGGAAACCCTGTCCGCCGACTACCTGCGCGCGGCCCGCGCGCGCGGGTTTTCGGAAACACGATTGCTGTTGGCGCATGCGCTGAAGCCGGCGATGCTGCCGGTGATCGCCTGGCTGTCGCCGGCGCTGATCAACGTGGTCACCGGCTCGGCGGTGGTGGAACAGGTCTTCGGCATCCCCGGCATGGGCCGCTACTTCGTGCAGGGCGCGCTGAATCGCGACTACACGCTGGTGCTGGGCGTGGTGCTGGTGGTCGGCGCGCTGATCGTGGCGATCAATACGGGGGTGGATGCGCTGCGCGCCTGGATGGATCCCCGGTTGGACAGCCAGTCCTGACGGTTATTCGGACGCGACGCCCGCTAGTTCGAAGACCCACTTCGGCACTCCGGGCTCCCCCGCATAGAAGTCCTTGGGCTTGTTCTCCGCCATCGCCCAGCGATGCAACCAGCTGGGGCCGTACTTTCCACGGTAGCCGTCGGCGTGCGCGTAGGCCGGATCGCGCAGCGCTTCTTCCAGGGTGACGAATCGATAGCCGCGCCGGAGCGTGCCTTCAACCAGCGCAACGAAAGTGTCTGCATTCAGTTCGTTGGCGTGCATCAGCCAGACCTGTGGTAAGGCGTAGCCAAGCAGCTGCGTGGATTGGGCTTCGTAATAGTCCAGCTTGTTGAGCATGTAGGGCACGTAGCCCAGGCGCAGGCGTTCCAGCAACCCCTGACGCGCGGGCGAATCGGGTTGCGAGTCCATCACGTTGGCGTAGGCGAAGGCCCACACCCATTCGCCGTTGTCGACGGTGACCGGCGCGATGCGATAGCCATGCTGGCGCAGGAATTCCGCCACGACGGCAGCCTCCTCCGGATCGCGGCCAGCGCGCAGGTAAGGGTGGCGGAACCATCGCGGCACCTGTCCGCGTGCGGCCAGCAGCGGACGCAACTGGCGCTCTCCGTCCAGTACTTCCTTTTCGAACGCCTCGACGCCGACGTGGTGCAGGTCGGCATGCGAGTACGCATGGTTGCCCAGCTCGGCACCGGCGTCCAGCCAGTCGTCCAGCATCGCAAGGCGCTGCGGATCAACCACGCCATCGACTTCCAGCTTGTTCTCGTTGACGAAACCGACCACCGGTATGTCGACGCGGCGCAGCTGCGCCATCAGGCGTTCATGGCGCGCCATCAGGTCGGACGGCACGATGCCGTCCAGCCGTGCCCAGGGCAGATCGTCGATGGTGACGGCGATGCGGCGGTCGGGTTCAGAGGCCGTGGCGTGGCCGGCAAGCAGCGCGCACAGGCACAACAGCACAAGACTCTGACGCATCGGGTTTCGCTCGCTGGATTGCTGGACAGGAAATCGCGCGTCGGCGATTATTCGTGCGTGAACCCCAACCACCCATTCACCACCGCCCGCGCCTCATCCACGCCCTGCTTGGACTCGCCCGAGAACGTCTGCACGCTGACCGTGTCGCCGAACAGGTTGAACAGCTCCTTCTTCACCGCCTGCAACGCGTTGGCCTGCTGGCCCCGGCCCAGCTTGTCGGCCTTGGTCAGCAGCGCATGCGCAGGGATGCCGCGGGTCACGGCATAGTTGAGCATGTGCCGGTCGTAATCCTTGAGCGGATGGCGGATGTCCATCACCACCACCAGGCCCTTGAGCGCTTCGCGGGTGCGGAAATAGCGATCCAGGAAGGCCTGCCAATGGTCCTTCAACTCGTGCGGCACCTTGGCGTAGCCATAACCGGGCAGATCGACCAGGTATTTGTCCTGCTCCACCTCGAAGAACACCAGCTGCTGGGTGCGGCCCGGGGTTTTGGAGACCCGCGCCAGCGCATTTTGCCGGGTCAGCGCATTGAGCGCGGTGGACTTGCCGGCGTTGGAGCGGCCGGCGAAGGCGACCTCGTGGCCGACATCGGCGGGGAGCTGGCTGGGAATATGCGCCGCCAGCACGTATTTGGCTCTTTCTAGGGGATTGAACATGCGACTAGGATGGCACGGCGGGGACGGAACCGTGATCGTGATGGACCTGCAGGGACCCGGAAAGGCCGCCAATCCCCGCCTTCATTGACCCGCAAGGCCTGCCGCGACGATAATTCCCTCGTTTCGCGGTCGCGTACGGCGCCGCTTTTTTGCAGATTCCCGGAGCTTTAGCATGCGCCACGCTCGCGTTTTTGGACTTGCCGGACTGGCCATCGCGGCCGTGGGTGCGGTCGCCTTTGCACAGACCACCGTCGCGCCGCTGCCGGACAACGCCCCGGTGGAAACCGCGCCGCTGGAGATCGACCTGGCCAAGACCACCTGGGGTGATGCCAAGGCCGGCGAGACCAAGGCCACGGCCTGCGCCGCCTGCCATGGCGCCGACGGCAATCCCAGCGACCCGCAATACCCGCGCATCGCCGGCCAGAACGAACGCTACAGCGCCCACCAGATCGCCCTGATCGCCAGCGGGCAGCGCGGCGGCACGGCGGTGGCGATGGTGCCGTTCGTGAAGGACCTGAGCCCGCAGGACATGCGCGACATCGGCGCGTTTTTCGCCACCCAGAAGCCGGGCGCGGGCCTGGCCGACGACACCCTGATCGCCGACGGTGCCTACAAGGGCATGAAGTTCTTCGAAGTCGGCCAGCGCCTGTACCGCGGCGGCGACGTCGCCCGCGGCATCCCGGCCTGCTTGGCATGCCACGGCCCCAGCGGCGCCGGCAACCCGGGCCCGGCCTATCCGCAGGTCGGCGGCCAGCACCAGGACTACCTCGCCCGCCGCCTGCAGGAATACCGTGCCGGGACCCCGACCGAGAAGGATCCGGCCCTGTTCAACATCATGGCCCAGGTGACGCATGCGCTGACCGACCAGGAAATCCAGGCGCTGGCCACCTACCTGCAAGGCCTGCACAACCGCGCCGACGATGCGCC
>JAKFDG010000029.1:0-7377 GCA_036677285.1 Pseudoxanthomonas sp. | reverse complement strand
AATGCGGGCTTCACTGTTTCTCCACCTGTTGCGCGAAGCGCCAGCCCAGCTCCGACAATGGCCGTGCCTGGCGGCCGTACTCGGCTGCCTGGGCGCTGCTTGCGGTTCCTTCTTCGACACGCTTGGCAATGCCCTGCAGGATCGCGGCGATACGGAACAGGTTGTAGGCCAGGTAGAAATTCCGGTCGCCCGCGACGCTGCGCCCGACGCGGCGTTCGTAGGCGGCGATGTACGCGGCTTCGTCCGGGATGCCCAGCGACTTCAAGTCCAGTCCATGCAACCCGCGCATCGCGCCGCCCGGTGCGATATGCCAGCTCATCAGGTGATAGGCGAAATCCGCAAGCGGATGTCCCAGGGTGGACAGCTCCCAGTCGATCACCGCCAGGATCCGCGGCTCCGTGGGATGGAAGATGACGTTGTCGATCCGGTAATCACCGTGCACCAGCGACACCTGCGGATCGTCCTCGTGCGGGATGTGTTGCGGGAGCCAGTGGATGAGGTGTTCCATCGCATCGATGGCGACGGTTTCGCTGGCGCGGTACTGGCGCGTCCAGCGATCGATCTGGCGCGAGAAGTAATTGCCGGCCTTGCCGTAGTCGGCCAGCCCGATCGCAGCGAAATCCACTGCGTGCAGCGCGGCGATGACGCGGTTGAGTTCGTCATAGATCGCGGCGCGTTCGGCAGGCTCGAGCCCGGGCAGGGACTGCTCCCAGAAGATTCGGCCCTCGACGAAATCCATGACGTAGAACGCGCGCCCGATCACCGCTTCGTCCTCGCACAGGCAATGCATCGCCGCCACCGGCACCGCGCTGCCGGCCAGCGCCGCCTGCAGGCGGAACTCGCGTTCCACCGCATGCGCGGACGGCAACAGTTGCGCCACCGGTCCGGGCTTCGTGCGCATCACGTACTGCCGTCCCGGCGTGTCGAGCAGATAGGTGGGATTGGATTGCCCGCCTTTGAAGCGGGTCGCCTGGATCGGCCCGGAGAACCCGGGAACATGCACGCGCAGATAGGCTTCCAGCGCGGCCAGGTCGAGCGCGGCCGCGCTCATGCAGCCACCAGCTGCAGACGACCGTTGCTGAGTTCGGGCACCACGTCCATCGTGTCCAGGCGCGCGGCGCATTCCACTTCGCGCTGCAGCCCGTTCGCGCGCATCATCCTGCCCACGCGCGACGACTGCAGCGCGGTATCGGCATCGCAACCCCGGTAGAACAGCACGGCCGCGAGCGCGGCGTCGCTCAAGACATAACCACCGCTACGCTCGAAATGCGCAGCGACGTGCCCTGCCCCGTAGAAATCCTCCAGGTTGAAACGGTCCATCGAGCCGGAGCACACCACCAGCACCGGGGTGTCCGGATGCGCACGCACGACATGCGCCACCAGGGCCGCGCCGTTCAACAGCGCGCCGACATAGACATGCGCGGCACCTGCGGCGTTGTGCAGGGCCACGGTGCCGTTGGTAGTGGCGTACACCAGGGTGGCTCCGGCAACACCCGTCTCGCACAAGGCCAGCGGCGTCGCAGGGCCGAAGCCTGGCAAGCTGGCGGCGAGGTATTCCCCTGCCAGCAGCGGTGTGTCCAGTCGTGCGGCGATATCCACGGCAGCGGCATGATCGCGTGCAGGCCAGATACAACGGATGCCTTGGTCGAAGGCATGGACCATGGTTGAAGTGGCGAACAACACGTCCAGCACGATCACGACCTTGCCGTGCAATCGGTCGGGATCGAGCTCTTCCTTCTTGAACAGGACGTGCAGCTTCGGCATATCGGTTGTATTTTAGTTTTGCATAACGGAACTTTGTTTTCTCGCCTTGCTCAATCGTACTGAGCAGCAGAACTGCATACAAGCGCAATACCAGTTTAATCTCACGACTTGTAAGCGCAGCGAGCTGGAACTAGGATGCCGAACATGTTGTGAAACACAGTTCTGTATTATGGAACTACCCTTACTCGAGCTCCTGCAGGGCTTTCCCATGGATTTCTCCTACTCCCCCAAGGTCGAAGCGTTGCGCACCCAGCTGATGCGCTTCTTCGACGAGGCCATCTACCCCAACGAAGCGCGCCACCAGCAGGAAATCCAGGCCAACCGCAATGCCGGCAATGCATGGGTGCCGACCCGGGTGATCGAGGAACTCAAGCCTCGTGCGTACTCGTTGGGTTTGTGGAACCTGTTCCTGCCGCAATCGCCGCGCGCGCCGCTGGGACTGTCCAATCTGGAATACGCGCCGCTGTGCGAAATCATGGGCCGCGTGCCCTGGGCCGCCGAGGTTTTCAACTGCTCCGCGCCCGATACCGGCAACATGGAGACCATCGAACGCTACGGCAGCGAAGCGCAAAAAGACCGCTGGCTTGAACCGTTGCTGGCCGGCGGGATCCGCTCCGCCTTCCTGATGACCGAACCGGCGGTGGCCTCTTCCGATGCCACGAACATCCAGTGTTCGATCCGTCGCGATGGCGACGACTACGTGATCAACGGGCGCAAGTGGTTCTCTTCCGGCGCCGGCGATCCGCGCTGCGCGCTGTACATCGTGATGGGCAAGACCGATCCGGACGCACCCAGCCACCAGCAGCAATCGATGGTGCTGGTGCCTGCCAATACGCTGGGCATCGAGGTGCTGCGCCCGCTGTCGGTGTTCGGCTACGACGACGCGCCGCATGGGCACATGGAAATCGAATTGCGCGACGTGCGGGTACCAGCTGGCAACCTGTTGCTGGGCGAAGGCCGCGGTTTCGAAATCGCGCAGGGACGCCTGGGGCCCGGCCGCATCCACCACTGCATGCGCACCATCGGCGTGGCCGAGCGCGCGCTGGAACTGATGTGCCAGCGCGTGCAGTCCCGTGTGGCCTTCGGCAAACGCATCGGTGACCACACGGTCTGGCACGAGCGCATCGCCGAGTCGCGTTGCATGATCGAACAGGCGCGCCTGCTCACGCTCAAGGCTGCGTACATGATGGACACCGTCGGCAACAAGGTCGCGCGCGCGGAGATCGCGATGATCAAGGTGGTCGCCCCCACCATGGCCTGCCAGATCATCGACTGGGCGATCCAGGCCCACGGCGGCGCCGGAGTCAGCGAGGACTTCCCGCTGGCGAGTGCTTATGCCGGAATCCGTTCCCTGCGCCTGGCCGACGGTCCCGACGAGGTCCATCGCGGCACCGTCGCGCGACTGGAACTGGCCCGGCATGCGGCCTCGGCAAGCGTCTAGGAAAGTACGGACTTCGCGGAGCGGACCATGGGCAATCCCAAGCGCCATATCGATACCTTCAACCAGTCGGTGGACGAGGACCACCCGCAGTTCGTCAGCGCGGTGGCGCGCGCCTTTTCCATCCTCCGCTGCTTCGAAAACAGCGCCCAGCACCTGGGCAACCAGGAGATCGCACGCCACACCGGCCTGCCCAAGCCGACCGTATCGCGGCTGTGCTTCACCCTCGCCTCACTCGGCTATCTCAATTATTCCGCGTCGTTGGAAAAGTATTCGCTGGGCACCGGGGTGTTGTCGCTGGGGCATGCCTTCATGCAGGGCAACGACGTCGTGGCGATCGCGCGGCCGCTGATGCGCGAACTGGCCGACTACACCCAATCGGCGGTGATGCTGGCCGCCGCCGATGGCAGGCGCATGGTGCTGCTGGAGGTCTGCCAGGGCGACGCGACCTTCCAGATGAAACTGGAGTCCGGCGCACGCGTCCCGCACGGCTCCACCGCGCTGGGCCGCGCCGACCTGGCCGCGCGCTCGCTCGAGGTCTTCGAACGCCATATGGCCGAGTTCGAACTGGAATGCGAACCCGGCCTGTGGCCGAAGATCCGCGACGGCATCCTGCGGGCGCGCCAGGACTACGAGAACTATGGCTTCTGTTTCTCGCTGGGCGACTGGAACCCCGATGTATTCGCGATCGGCGTGCCGATGGTCTCGGCCGACCGCAGCCGGGTGCTCGCTTTCAACTGCAGCGGCCGCGTCTCCGTGATGACACGCGAGAAGCTGGTGCAGGATTTCGGGCCCAGGCTGGTGGCCTTGCGCAACAAGGTCTACGAGATGACCGAGGGGCGGTTCTGATACCTCCCTCATTCTTGCTTTCCACTTCCGCTCTTCCTTCCCGATACCCGCCCCTCATGAAAGCCATCCTCTGCGAATCCTGGGGCCCGCCCTCCTCCCTGCAACTGCGCGACCTGCCCTCGCCCGTTCCCGGCCCGAAGCAGGTACTGGTCCGCACGCGCGTGGCCGCCGTCAACTTCCCCGACGCACTGATCGTCGCAGGCAAGTACCAGTTCAAGCCTGAGCTCCCGTTCTCCCCGGGCGGCGAGTTTTCCGGCGATATCCTCCAGATAGGCAACGAAGTGAAACACCTCGCCGTCGGCGACAAAGTCGTCGGCATTGGCACGCATGGCGCTTACGCGCAGGAAGTGGCGGTCGATGCCGGCAACGTCATCCCCCTGCCGCACGACATCGGCGACGGCGACCTGGAACTGGCTGGCAGCTTCGTGCTGACCTACGGCACTTCGCTGCATGCGCTGAAGGACCGCGCGCAGGCGCAAGCCGGCGAAACCCTGCTGGTGCTGGGTGCGGGCGGCGGTGTGGGCCTGGCCGCGGTGGAGATCAGCAAGCTGCTGGGCATGCACGTGATCGCGGCCGCTTCCAGCGCCGAAAAACTCGCGGCCGCGCGCGAACACGGCGCCGATGAAACCATCGACTACAGCCGCGAAGACCTGCGCGAGCGGATAAAGGTCCTGACTGAAGGTCGCGGCGTCGACGTGGTCTACGATCCGGTGGGTGGCGAATTCGCGGAGCCGGCCTTGCGCAGCGTGGCCTGGCGCGGCCGCTACCTGGTGGTGGGTTTCGCCGCCGGCGAGATACCGAAGATCGCCATCAACTTGCTGTTGCTGAAAGGCAGTGCGCTGGTCGGCGTGTTCTGGGGCGAATTCGTGCGTCGCGAGCCTGCGTTGAATGCGGAGAACATGGGGCTGTTATTCAGCTGGTTGCGTGAACGCAAGATCAGGCCGCTGATCTCCAGGCGCTACCCGCTTTCCCAGGCGCCACAGGCACTGGAAGCACTGCTGAACCGGCAGGCGATCGGCAAGCTGGTGATCGAGCCTCAGCAGGTGGAATAAGCCCGGCACCGGCTCGGTATTGACTGGACTCGACTCGAGGGTTGGCATACTGCGTCTTCCGCTTGACCGGATCCTCATTCTTGAAGCTGCCCCCACGCCCGCAGGACCCGCGCCGCCGCCAGTTCGTCACCGGACTGGGCCTGGTGGTCGCGGGAGCGTACCTGCCGATCAAGGCGGATACCGGCATGCCCGCGGACGGCGTGCTTTCGCCCGCGGAATTGCGTGGTACCGAATTCGACCTCAGTGTCGGCGCCTTGCCCGTCAATCTGACCGGCCGCCCCGCCACCGCCATCGCCATCAACCAGACCCTGCCCGGCCCGGTGCTGCGCTGGCGCGAAGGCGACACCGTCACCTTGCGCGTGGCCAATCGCCTCGGCGTGGATACCTCGATCCACTGGCACGGCATCCTGCTGCCTTCCAACATGGACGGTGTGCCGGGTTTCAGCTTCCACGGCATCCACCCAGGCGAAACCCACACCTATCGCTTCCAGCTGAAGCAGTCCGGCACCTACTGGTACCACGCGCATTCCAGCCTGCAGGAAGCCAAGGGCGTGTATGGCGCCATCGTGGTCGAGCCGCGCGACGCCGATCCGATCGCAGCGGATCGCGACTACGTGGTGCTGCTCTCGGACTGGAGCGACGAGGAACCGCACGCCATCGTGCGCAAGCTCAAGATCCAGGCCGATTACTACAACCGCCACAAGCAGACCGTGGGCGACCTGTTTCGCGATGCGCGCCGCGATGGCTGGAAGGCGACCGTCGCCGACCGCAAGGCCTGGGGCGCGATGCGCATGAGCCCGACCGACCTGGCCGACGTGAACGCGGTCACCTACACCTACCTGGTCAACGGCGTGACCCCGGATGGCAACTGGAGCGCCCTGTTCAAGCGCGGCGAAAAAGTGCGGCTGCGTTTCATCAACGGCTCGGCGATGACGTTCTTCGACGTGCGCATTCCCGGTTTGAAGCTGACCGTGGTCAGCGCCGACGGCCAACCGGTGCATCCGGTGTCGGTGGACGAATTCCGCATCGGCGTGGCCGAGACTTTCGACGTGCTGGTGACGCCGGAGGAAGAACAGCCGTACACGATCTTCGCCCAGGCCATGGATCGCAGCGGCTATGCCCGCGCCACGCTGTCGCCGCACCCGGGACTGCAGGCGCCGGTACCCGCGCTCGACCCGCGCGCGTTGCTGACCATGACCGACATGGGCCACGGCGGCCATGACACGAAGGGCATGGAAGGTTCCTGCGGCGGCAGCATGAAAGGCATGGAGGGCGGGTGCGGCGCCAATATGCAAGGCGGCATGGACCATTCGAAGATGGATCATTCGAGCGTGGACCAGGCATCCCCGGGCGGCATGATCTCGCATCCGGCCAGCGAATCGGACAATCCCGCCGTCGATATGCAGACCATGTCCCCGTCGAAGGCACTGGACGATCCGGGCATCGGCCTGCGCGGCAACGGCCGTCGGGTGCTGACTTACGCCGATCTCAAGAGCACGTTCGCCGACCCCGACCCGCGCGAACCCGGGCGCACGGTCGAATTGCACCTCACCGGCAACATGGAGCGCTACGTATGGGGTTTCGACGGCATTCCGTTTTCGAAGGCCGAGCCCATCCGCCTCAATTACGGCGAGCGCATGCGCATCGTGCTGGTCAATGACACGATGATGGAGCACCCCATCCACCTGCATGGCCTGTGGAGCGACCTGGAGAGCGAGACTGGCGAGTTCCAGGTGCGCAAGCACACCATCAGCGTGCCGCCCGGCCACATCCGCAGCTATCGCGTCAGCGCCGATGCGCTGGGACGCTGGGCCTACCACTGCCACATGCTGCTGCACATGGAGCTGGGCATGTTCCGCGAGGTACGGGTCGAATGAGGGCGCTTACGATCGCGTTGCTGACTTCGTTCGCCCTCCCCGCCTACGCGCAGCACGAAGGCCACGGACAGCCTGCGCCGCAGGATCACTCGCAGCATCAGATGGAAGCCAAGTTGGAGGAACCGCAAGCGGCGCCTTCGCCGTTCCCGGAGCCTACGGCCGAAGAACGCGCGGCCGCCTTTCCGGATCTCGGTGGCATGGACATGCGCGATCACATGGAAGACAACCCGCTGGTCGCGGTATTGCGCGTGGACCAGCTGGAATGGAACCAGGACGACGCACTGGGCTGGAACCTGCGCGCCGGCATCGGCCGCAACTTCGACAAGCTGTGGCTGCGCAGCGAGGGCGAGAAACCGGAGGACGGCGATGCGCATGGCGATGCGGAACTGCTGTGGAG
>JAKFDG010000028.1:0-4984 GCA_036677285.1 Pseudoxanthomonas sp. | reverse complement strand
GCATCGAACGGCCAATCCAGCTCCAACCCCGTGTCGTCATTGCGCAATACCGGCACCCGCACCCCGTAGCGTTCCTCCAGCGCGGCATCGTCATCGATGAACACGCTTTCAAAATCCGGTATGCGCGCCGTGGCCAGCACGTCCAGGGCCAGGTCGCAGAGGTGGCAGTCGTCGCGCTGGTAGAGGATCAGGGGCAAAGGTTGTGTCTCGTGGCGAAAAAACGAACTGCTGCGGCCGAAGGCATAGAATAGCGGCATGGCAGTCAGCACTTTCGACCTTTTCAAGATCGGCATCGGGCCGAGTTCCTCCCACACCGTCGGGCCCATGCGCGCCGCGGCGCGCTTCATCGCGCGCTGGATCGAGGAACCCGGGCGCCTGCAGGACGTGGCGCGGATCCGCGCTGAGGTGTTCGGCTCGCTGGCCCTGACCGGGCGCGGCCACGGCACCGACAAGGCGGTGCTGATGGGGTTGGAAGGGCACTATCCCAACGAGATCGACCCGGACGTCATTCCGGCCTCGCTCGCTCGCATCCGCAGCGACAAGAAACTCCTGCTATCGGGCAACCATGAAGTCGCCTTCGACGAGAAGCGCGACCTGTTGATGAACAAGCGCCAGAAACTGCCATACCACACCAACGGCATGCGCTTCACCGCGTTCGACGCGAACGACGAAGTGATTGCGACGCGCGACTACTATTCGGTCGGTGGCGGTTTCGTGGTCAACCAGGACGACGCAGCCTCGGATCGCATCGTCGCCGACAGCACGGAGTTGCCGTACAGCTTCAGGAGCGGCGACGAGTTGCTGGCGAAGTCGGCGAGCAGCGGTTTGAGCATCGCCCGGATGATGTTCGAGAACGAGAAAGTCTGGCGCAGCGAGGAAGAAATCCGCCAGGGCCTGCGCGAAATCTGGACCGCCATGCAGAGCTGCGTGGCTCGCGGCATCCGCGAGGAAGGCACCCTGCCCGGCGGCCTGCACGTCACCCGGCGCGCCCCGGCGTTGTTCCACGAACTGTCGAGCAAGCCCGAAGCGGCGATGCGCGATCCGTTGACCACGCTGGACTGGGTCAACCTCTATGCGCTGGCAGTGAACGAGGAGAACGCCGCCGGTGGCCGCGTGGTTACCGCGCCGACCAACGGCGCGGCCGGGATCATTCCCTCGGTGCTGCATTACTACGATCGGTTCTGCCCGGGCGCGAACGAGGAAGGCATCTTCACTTTCATGCTCACCGCCGCGGCGATCGGAATCCTTTACAAGGAAAACGCCAGCATCTCCGGTGCTGAAGTCGGCTGCCAGGGCGAAGTGGGCGTGGCCTGTTCGATGGCCGCCGGCGGGCTGGTCGCCGCGCTCGGCGGCACTTCCAGCCAGATCGAGAACGCCGCCGAGATCGGCATGGAACACAATCTGGGCCTGACCTGCGACCCGATCGGCGGGCTGGTGCAGATCCCGTGCATCGAGCGCAACGCGATGGGCGCGGTGAAGGCGATCAACGCCTCGCGCATGGCGATGCGCGGCGACGGCAAGCACAAGGTGTCGCTGGACAAGGTCATCAAGACCATGCGCGATACCGGGCGCGACATGCAGGACAAGTACAAGGAAACCAGCCGCGGCGGGCTGGCGGTGAATGTGATCGAGTGTTGATGGCGTGACCCGTATCGTGCTGCTGCCCGGCATGGACGGCACCGGCGAGTTGCTCACCGAATTCGCCGCGGCGCTGGCGCCCGAATTCTCGACGACCGTCGTGAGCTACCCCAAAGACGTCGCCCTGGACTACGCCGCGCTCACCGCAATCGTTCGTGCACAACTGCCGCAAGACGAGCCGTACGCACTGGTCGCCGAATCTTTCTCCGGCCCCGTCGCGATCCGCCTTGCGGCCGCAAAGCCGGATGGCTTGCTCGCAATAGTGCTCTGCGCTTCCTTCGCCAAGGCGCCGCGGCCCCGGTTGCAGGCGTTCGGCGGCCTGCTTCGGACGGTGCCTTTTAGCAGGCTCCCCGCCAGACTGTTGATGCCGCTGTTGATGGGCCGATGGTCGTCACGCGACTGGACGCGCCGCGTACAGGCTTCGATCCGCTCCGTCGAGCCAGCGGTGCTGCGTTGCCGATTGATGGAGGTCGCTACGGTCGATGACAGTGCGCTGATCGCGGACATCGACTGTCCGCTGCTGTATTTGCGGGCCAGCCGTGATCGCCTGGTACCGCACGATGCATGGGCGACTATCCGCGACCGGAGCCGCCATGCAGTGTGCATCGAGATCGAAGGCCCGCATTTCCTGCTGCAGGCCAGGCCCGAGGAATGCGCCGAAGCAATAAAACGTTGAATCGGAATCGAGTGGCGTCGTCCAGCGGGCTTCCCTAGAGGTGTAACCGAAGGAACATTGCTCCGGATCGAAGCGATCGCGTGCCATGCGATGGAATCGCCATAAGCATGCGCCGAGCGCACAAGCGGCGCGCCGCCCGGCGCCGGCTTGCGGCCGTCGTCACAGTTCTCGCCGCAGCGCACGCTTCGCCGCGCTTGACAGGCTACAGTGACTCCATCCTGGCCTCGAGCGCGGGGCCACGACTCTGGGGGGAGCGTCGGTGCAAGGCCAATACGACCCGTGGACAGTCATTCTGTCGTTCCTGATCGCCTGGTTCGCCGCGTTCGTGGCGATCCAGCTCGCCGGGCGCGTGCGCGAGGCGACTGCGCAACGCACCGTGCTGTGGGTAGGGGCCGGCGGCGCGGCGCTTGGCCTGGGCATCTGGTCCATGCATTTCATGGGCATGCTCGCCTTCCATTTGCCGGTGCCTATCCTGTACGACCTGCCGATGACGGCGGCCTCGGCGCTGCCGGCCATATTCTCTTCGACCCTGGCGTTGTACATCGCCGGCACCCGCCAGCGCGGACTGCCGGAATTGCTGCTCGCGGCCGTGCTGATGGGACTCGGCATCTGCGTCATGCACTACTCGGGCATGGCCGCGATCACCTTCGTCCCGCCGCCCGCCTGGTCGGCCGCATGGGTAGCGGCCTCGGTCGGTGTGGCGATCCTGGTGTCGCTGGTGGCGCTGGTGCTGCTGACGCGCTTCTCATGGGATCGCAGCGAGAGCCATTTCAGTATCCAGGTCGGCGCAGCAGCCCTGATGGGCCTGGGCATCTGCGGCATGCACTACACCGGCATGGAAGCGATGCTGCTCGGCCCGGAAACCTATTGCGTAAGCAGGCCTGGCGCGGTGCCCGGCGAGCAATTGAGTCTGGCCATCGTCAGCAACACCCTGCTGTTCCTCGCGGTGATGACCGTGGGCTCGCATCGCGACCAGCGGCGGGCCCAGCAGCACATTCGCGCCGCCGAGGCCAAGCTCACGCACAATGTCGAGATCCGCGCGCAAGCCGAGGCGCTGGCCAGGGAGCTGACCTTCGACCTGCGCGCGAGCGAGCAGCGTTTTCGCACCGTGGTCGAGAACGCGCCAGGCGCGATGCTGATGGTCGATGCCGACGGCCGCATCATGCTCGCCAACACCGCGACCGAAGACCTGCTCGGCTACCTGCGCACCGAGCTGGTCGGCCAATCCGTGGACATCCTGGTGCCTACACGCTTCCGGGCAGGGCACACTGCGTTGCGTGACGGTTACAGTCAGGCTCCGCAACTGCGCCGGATCGGCGTCGGGCGCGACCTGTATGGCCTGCGCAAGGACGGCAGCGAAGTCCCGATAGAACTCGGGCTCAATCCACTGACGGTCGACGACCGCCGGGTGGTACTGGTCACCATCATCGATCTCACCGAACGCAAGCAGGCCGAGGAGCACATCAAGCGTCTCGCCTACTTCGACGCACTGACCGGGCTTCCCAACCGCAGCCAGTTCCAACGCTGCCTCGCCGAACTCCTTGGTCGCCGCGGCCATGACGGCTTCGGCCTGTTGTTTACCGACTTGGACGGATTCAAGGAAATCAACGATTCGCTCGGCCACAGCGCAGGCGATCGCGTTCTGGTGCAGGTAGCGCAACGCTTGCGCGACGCTGTCGGCGCGGATGGCGAAGTGTTCCGCTTCGGCGGCGATGAGTTCATCGTCCTGCTGCCGGCGGGCGACACTCTCCGCGATGGTGGCATCGCCAACGAACTGATCCGGCGCGTGTCGCTTCCGCTGCGGGTCGAAGGCGAGCAATTGGCGGTCACCCTCAGTCTCGGCAGCGTGCGTTACCCGGAACACGGCGACAAACACGACCTGCTGCTGCGTCGCGCCGACAACGCGCTGTACCACGCCAAGGCGGCGGGCAAGAACCTGCACCTGCGCTTCCATGCCGATATGGAAGAGACGGTCACACGACGCTTCACTATGCTAAACGAGTTGCGCCATGCACAGGAGCGCAAGCAGCTGTTCCTGCTGTACCAGCCCGTGGTCGAACTGCAAACCCAGCGCATCATCGGTGCCGAAGCGCTGGTCTACTGGGACCATCCCGAGCATGGACGGATCACGCCCGCCACCTTCATCCCGGTCGCCGAAGAAAACGGTTTGATGGAATCGCTGGGCGAATGGGTGCTGGCGGAGGCCATCCGCCAATCAGCGCAATGGCGTGCCCAAGGCATGACGCCGCTGTGTATGGCGGTGAACGTCTCATACACGCAGTTCCGGAATGCGGAACGCCTGCGTGGCGCGGTGATCGAGGCGCTCGCCAGACACGATTATCCGGCCGGAGGGCTCGAACTTGAGATCACCGAGCGCCAGGTCATGCACGATCCGGAGTCGAGCATCGCCACGATGCGGGCACTGTCCGACCTTGGCGTGGTGATCGCACTGGACGACTTCGGCACCGGCTACTCCAGCCTGAGCCACCTGCGTCAGTTTCCATTCGACAAACTCAAGATCGACCGCAGTTTCATCGACCAGATCGATCGTGCCGGCGCCGGCCAGGCGATCGTGCGCGCGGTCACCGAACTCGGACACAGCCTGGGCATGACCGTGGTCGCCGAGGGCATCGAACGCGAAGCGCAACTCGCGCCGCTGCTCGCCTGCGG
>JAKFDG010000027.1:0-2529 GCA_036677285.1 Pseudoxanthomonas sp. | reverse complement strand
TTCGGCCGCAACATCACCGACCAGACCCGCATCGTCGGCGGCATCGACTTCAACAACCTCACCGGCTTCCTCAACGAGCCGCGCACGGTGGGCGTGGAGTTCAGCGCCAGGTTCTGACCGGCGCGCTGCGGCAGGAAAAAAGAGCCGGCCTGTCCGGCTCTTTTCTTTTCAGGCGCGGCTCATTCCAGCGGATACGGCCCGTCCTCGAACACCTGCGCGTGGTAGCCCTTGGCGCCGACTTGCGTCGCCAGCGGGCTGCGCGGATCCTCTCCCGCGCGCAAACGCGCCAGTACCTGGCCGAAGTCGTAACGCGGCCGCCAGCCCAGCGCCGCGCGCGCGGCGGCATTGACGTACACCCGCTCGATGCGCGGGAACATACGCCAGCCTTGCCGCGCATACTCGGTTTCATAGCCGGGGAAGTGGCGTGCGACCACCGCCGGCGCATCATCGTGCAATGTCTGCAGGTCTTCCTGCACGAACGGCGTGGTGGCGCTGACGAGGTAACGGCCGAAGCCGATCGCGCCCGCGCGGTCGATCGCTAGCAAATGCGCATCGACCACGTCCTGCAGGTCCACGCGCCGGTACAGGAATTCGTTGGCCTTGATGTTGCCGTCGCTGAAGCGCTCGCGCACTTCCTTGCGGTCGTCGACCTCGGGAAAGAAACGCGAGGTCCGCAGGACCACGCAGGGCAGGCCCTGGTTGCGGTGGAACAGCCGGCACAGGTTCTCCGCGGCAATCTTGGTGACGCCGTAGATGTTCTTCGGCACCGGCACCACGTCCTCGGTGATCCACGTCGCCGGTGCGCCGGGCGGCGGCACCAGCGCGTCGCCGTAGAGGCTGGTGGTGCTGGTGAACACGAACGCACCCACGCCGTTCGCCGACGCCGCCTCCAGCAGGTTGAGCGTGCCGGTGACGTTGGTGTCGACGAAGTCCTGGCGCGTGTGCGTGGCCACGTGCGGCTTGTGCAGCGTGGCGGTGTGGACGACCGCGCCCACGTCCTGCATGCAGCGTTCGACGAAGCCGCGGTCGGCGATGGAGCCGACGCGATCGGTCCGCGGCGACGCCACCACATCCAGCCCGATCGCGTCGCGGCCCTGGTCGCGCAAGGTGCGCAACACCGCGTCGCCGAGATGGCCGGCGCTGCCGGTGACCAGTATCCGCATGCCGCAACTCCGGGAAACAGCAAGCCGCGATTATAGATAGGCGAGCGGCGCTACGGATCCCTGGGCGGGAACTTCAACACCACGCCGCGCTCTTCGTCCTGCGCGGCGCGATTCCACAACACCGGCACCTCGCGCGGTGCGGGCGGCTCCAGTTCGTCGTCCAGCGGCGCGAGGTTCTCTTCCTCGTCCTCCCAGCTGTAGCGCTTGCGCGGCAGCGCCGGATCGAGCTTGCGGAACAGCAGCGCAGCGATGATCCCGGCCAGCGCGCCGCCCAGGTGCGATTGCCAGGACACGCCCGGTTCGTGCGGCAGCACGGTCAGCAGCATGCCGCCGTAGAAGAAGAACGCGATCATGCCGGTGGCGATGGCTGGGCGGTCGCGCCGCAGCAGCCCCAGCCCGAACACCAGGAACATCAGTCCATGGGTCACGCCGCTGGCGCCGAGATGGCGCGTGCCGGCGTCGCCCAGCAGCCACGCGCCCAAACCCGAGCCGATCCACAGCAACGGCAGCGACCACAGCGTCGCACGCGGATACACGCTGCCGGCCAGGGTGCCGAGCATCAGCAGGGCCACGCCGTTGGCGGCGATGTGTTCCACCGAACCGTGCAGCAGCGGCGCGGTCAGCACGCCGATCAGTCCGTCCACGCTCAGCGGCGCGACCGCGAACGGGCGCCAGTCGAAACTGCCTTGCGCCGAATACACCAGGATCAGCAACAGCACGAAGGCCAGGCTGAAGTTGAGCGCGCGCAGCAGGCGGCGGCGGTCGGCCTTGCGTTGCGCGGCGTGGTCGTGGCGCGGGTCGTCGGGATGATGTGGGTCCATGGAACTTGGATGGCGACGGGGGGCGGGAATGCAAGGGCCGGCAGGGCCGGGACAAACAATCCCACCCGCGGGCCCCAGGGAGCCACCGCGTAGAATGGGCACATGAATACGCCACTCCCCGCCGTCCACCTCAAGAACGCCTGGCGCTCCAGCCATCCCTGGATCTTCCAGAAACTGGTGGCCAGGCCCGAACCCAAACCCAAGCCCGGCAGCCTCGTCGACGTGATCAATGTCGATGGCGAATGGATCGGCCGCGGTTTCTACAACGGCCACTCGCGCATCGCGGTGCGCATCCTCGAAACCCATCCGGATATCCCGATCGACGCCGGCTGGTTCTCGCGCAAGATCGCCGAAGCGGTGTCGCTGCGTCGCGACGTGTTGAAGCTCGATGAAGTCTCCAACGCCTGGCGCGTGGTCCATGCCGAAGGCGACGGCCTGTCCGGCCTGGTCGTGGATCGCTACGACGACCTGCTCGTGGTCGAGTTCTTCAGCGCCGGCATGTTCCGCCATCGCGAATGGATCTACGAGGCGCTGAAGGAACAGTT
>JAKFDG010000026.1:0-1875 GCA_036677285.1 Pseudoxanthomonas sp. | reverse complement strand
CGCCGTTCGCTGGCTGGCGAATGGAAATTCCGCACGGCCAAAGTCGTCGTATCGATGCAGGACGACAAGAACCAGGTCGACACCGCGCTCTACAACAAGATGATCCGCCCGCTGGAGCCGTACCCGCTGCGTGGCGCGATCTGGTACCAGGGCGAAGCCAACGCCAGCGCTGAAGGCGCCTACCGCTACCGCGATCAGTTCGCCGCGATGATCCGCGGCTGGCGCAAGGACTGGAACCAGCCGGAACTGCCTTTCCTGTGGGTGCAGCTGGCCAACTGGAAATCCGGCGGCGACCGCGTCGAAGCGGGCCGCGTGGTCGATAGTCCTTGGGCGGTGCTGCGCGAATCGCAATCGGCGACGCTGGCGCTGCCGGCGACCGCGCAGGCGGTGATCATCGATGTGGGTGCTCCCGACGACATCCACCCGACCGACAAGCGTACGGTCGGCCATCGCCTGGCGCTGGCGGCGCGGCACGTCGCCTATGGCGAGAAGCTGGTCTATTCGGGTCCTGCGTATCGTGCGATGACGGTCGCGGATCACCGCGCGGCGCTGAGTTTCGATCTGCAAGGCAGCGCGCTGGTGGCGCGCGGCGGCGGCGATGCGGTGCGTGGTTTCGAGATTGCCGGTGCCGACCGCGTATTCCATCCCGCGCAGGCGCGCATCGTCGGCGACACGGTGGTGGTGCACAGCTCCAAGGTTCCGCAGCCGGCTGCGGTCCGCTACGCCTGGCGCGACAATCCGGAGGACGCCGATCTCGTCAATCGCGAAGGCCTGCCGGCCTCGCCCTTCCGTACACAAGAGTGGTGAACTTGATGATGAAACTACTGCAAGCCAAGGAAAGCTGGGCACTGGTCCCGTCGTATGGGAGAACGGGGGGCAACCGCCTTGCGATAGGCTTGCTTCTTCTGTCGGGGCTGCTCGCAGGTTGCGGCGAGAAGCCGGCTGCTCCTGCGGATACGAACATGGAAGCGGAGAAGACGGCCACCTCCGCGCCTGCGGTAACGGCGGCGACCGCGGCGGAAGCGCCGATCCCGAAACTGGTGAGCGAGAACGGCCGTCACGCGCTGCTGGTGGATGGCGAGCCCTTCCTGCTGCTGGGCGCCCAGGTCAACAACTCCAGCAACTATCCCGCCGCTCTCGAGAATGTGTGGCCCGCCATCGAAGTGCTGAAGCCGAACACGGTGATGGTGCCGATCGCCTGGGAGCAGGTCGAACCGCAGGAAGGCAGGTTCGATTTTTCCTTCGTCGACACTTTGCTGGCGCAGGCGCGCGAGCATGAGGTGAGGCTGGTGCTGCTGTGGTTCGCCACCTGGAAGAACAACGGGCCCAATTACGCGCCGGCCTGGGTCAAGCTGGACAACAAGCGTTTCCCACGTGTAATTACTGCCGATGGACGCACGCTGAACTCGCTGTCGCCGCATGCGCAGGCCACGCTGGACGCGGACCGCAAAGCCTTCGTCGCACTGATGACGCACCTGAAGGCCGCCGACCCGCAGCGCACCGTCATCATGATGCAGCCGCAGAATGAGCCGGGCACCTACGGCAGCGTGCGCGATTTCTCGCCGCTGGCGCAGAAAGTGTTCGACGGCCCGGTGCCCGAGGTCCTGCTGAAGAAGCTGGGCAAGTCGCCCGGGACATGGAGGGAGGTGTTCGGTGCCGATGCCGACGAGTTCTTCCACGCCTGGCATATCGCGCACTACATCAACCAGGTCGCCGAAGCGGGCAAAGCGGTCTACCCGCTGCCGATGTACGTCAACGCCGCGCTGCGCGGGCCGTTCAACCCGGGCCAGCCCGGCCAGTACGCGAGCGGCGGGCCGACCGACAACGTGCTGGACGTGTACAAGGCCGCCGCGCCGCACATCGACTTGCTGGCGC
>JAKFDG010000025.1:0-3016 GCA_036677285.1 Pseudoxanthomonas sp. | reverse complement strand
ACGAACGCGACGATGGGGAGGGTTTTCATGGCAGCGCTTCACACGGAAGGTGCGAGCCATGCTCCATGTCGGCCTGTCTACGGAATGTGTGAAAAACGCTTGAGGCTGAATCCTAGTAAACCCCCGACAACCTTTTCGTTGCGGCCGCGTTCATCGCAGCGCTATTCATAGTCGCGTGATTACATTCATCGTCGGTTTCGACAGGTTCAACGTGTAGAAGTGCAGGCCGGGTGCGCCGCCATCGATCAATCGGCGGCACAGGCCCGCGACCACGTCAGCGCCGAATTCGCGGATGCTATCCGCGTCGTCGCCCATGGCCTGCATGCGCTTGCCGATCCAGCGCGGGATTTCCGCGCCGCAGGCTTCCGAGAAGCGCTTGAGCTGGGTGTAGTTGGAGATCGGCATGATGCCGGGGATGATCGGGATCTCCACCCCGAGCTTGCGTACTGCATCGACGAAATGGAAATACGCGTCGGCGTTGTAGAAATACTGGGTGATGGCGCCATCGGCGCCCGCATCGACCTTGGCCTTGAAGTGCTTCAGGTCGACCAGCGCATCGTCGGCCTGCGGATGGGTTTCCGGATAGGCGCCGACCTCGATGTGGAAGGCATCGCCGTGCTCGGCGCGGATGAACTGGATCAGCTCGGAGGCATAACGTAGGTCGCCGGCATGGCCCATGCCCGAAGGCAGGTCGCCGCGCAACGCGACGATGCGCTTGCAGCCCAGCGCGCGGTACAGGCGCAGCAGTTCGCGTATTTCCTCGCGGCTGCCGCCGACGCAGGACAGGTGCGGCGCGGCATCGAAGCCGTGTCCCTGGTGCAAGTGGCGCACGGTTTCCGAGGTGTAGCTGAGGGTGGAACCACCTGCACCGAATGTGCACGACACGTACTCGGGTGAATGCGCTTTCAGCTTCTCCGCAGTGCGGTCCAGCTGCGCGCGCTGCTCATCGGTCTTGGGCGGGTAGAACTCGAAGGAAAGGGGAATGCCGGCCATCGCAGGTTCTCGAATGCTGGAAGAAGACGGGCGGCCGAAGCCGCCCGCCGTGCCTTGCTCAGTAGCGGTAGTGTTCGGGCTTGTAGGGGCCGTCCACGTTCACGCCCAGGTAGGCGGCCTGTTCGGTGGTCAGCGTGGTCAGCTTCACCCCGATCTTTTCGAGGTGCAGGCGCGCCACTTCCTCGTCCAGCTTCTTGGGCAGGATGTAGACCGTCGGTTCGTACTTGTCCTTGTTCGCCCACAGGTCGATCTGGGCCAGGGTCTGGTTGGAGAACGAGTTGGACATGACGAAGCTCGGGTGGCCGGTGGCGCAGCCGAGGTTGACCAGGCGGCCTTCGGCCAGCAGGAAGATCGCGCGGCCATCGGGGAAGGTGTACTTGTCGACTTGCGGCTTGATGTTGAGCTTGACCACGCCCGGGAACTCGTTCAGCGCATCGACCTGGATCTCGTTGTCGAAGTGGCCGATGTTGCAGACGATGGCCTGGTCCTTCATGTGGCTCAGGTGCTCGATGGTCAGCACGTCCTTGTTGCCGGTGGTGGTGACGTAGATGTCGCCACGACCAAGCGTCGATTCGACGGTGTTGACTTCGAAACCTTCCATCGACGCCTGCAGGGCGTTGATCGGATCGATCTCGGTGACCACCACGCGCGCGCCGTAGGCACGCAGGCTGTGGGCCGAACCCTTGCCGACGTCGCCATAACCACAGACCACGGCGACCTTGCCGGCCAGCATCACATCCATCGCGCGCTTCAGGCCATCGGCCAGCGATTCGCGGCAGCCGTAGAGGTTGTCGAACTTGGACTTGGTCACCGAGTCGTTGACGTTGATGGCCGGGACCAGCAGCGACTTCGCCTCGACCATCTGGTACAGGCGGTGCACGCCGGTGGTGGTCTCTTCCGAAACGCCCTTCCAGTCCTTGACCACGGTGTGCCAGAAGCCGGGACGTTCTTTCGCCACGCGCTTCAGCAGGTTCTTGATCACGCCTTCCTCGTGCGAGGAAGCGGGTTCGTCGACCCACTTCGAGCCGTTCTCCAGCTCATAGCCCTTGTGGATCAGCAGGGTGACGTCGCCGCCGTCGTCGACGACCAGCTCCGGACCCTTGCCTCCCGGGAAGGTCAGCGCGTCCAGCGTGCAATCCCAGTATTCCTCCAGCGACTCGCCCTTCCATGCGAACACCGGCGTGCCGGTGACGGCGATCGCGGCGGCGGCGTGGTCCTGCGTGGAGAAGATGTTGCACGAGGCCCAGCGCACGTCGGCGCCGATGTCCTTCAGGGTCTCGATCAGCACCGCGGTCTGGATGGTCATGTGCAGCGAGCCGGTCACGCGCACGCCGTTGAGCGGCTTGGCGGCGGCGTATTTCTTGCGGATGGACATCAGGCCGGGCATTTCGTGCTCGGCGATATCCAGTTCCTTGCGGCCCCAATCGGCCAGGGTGATGTCGGCGACTTTGTAGTCGCCTTCGGTCGAGAATTTGCGTACTGCGTTCATGGCATTGCTCCGGGTTCTTGCGGTCTTGGACCGCATGTTATCCGGGCGCCGTTGCAGGAACTGTTCACCGAGCCTGGCCGGACTCCATCGGTCTCGGTCGCAGCGCCCCTCGGCGAAGGGGCGCCATTATATCGCTTCTTCCGGATGGAAAGATGTTCAAGTTCCGTAAGCATGGGTTAGGCTTGATCCGGAGCGTCCCCACCGCCCTTCCAGCAGGCCAGAGTCCATGAACGACCCCCGCAGCCTCGAGTTCGCACCCCCGGATGCGCCCCTCCGCGACGACGTACGCCGGCTGGGTGCACTGGTGGGGGACATGCTTGCTGAACAGGTTTCCCCCGATTTCCTGGCAGAGGTGGAAAAGGTCCGCACCACCGCCATCGCCCGTCGACAGGGCGACGAACCCCCTGCGTCGCTGGCCGGCTTATTGGCCGGCCTGGAACCGCACCGGGCCGAGTCGCTGATCCGCGCGTTCAGCGCCTACTTCCAGGTGGTCAACATCGCCGAGCGCGTGCATCGCATCCGCCGCCGTCGCGA
>JAKFDG010000024.1:0-2483 GCA_036677285.1 Pseudoxanthomonas sp. | reverse complement strand
GGCGACTACCGCGTATTCGTCGGCGGCGGCCAGCCCGGTACCGGTGCGCCGGGTGGCGAGGCGGCATTCTCGATCCAGGGCCGCATGCCGGTGCCCAAGTGATGGAGGCGCCGACAGAAACACCCGGATCGGCGCCACCCTTGCGCGGTCCACACCAAGAAGACGAATCAGGAATATTCGACATGCCCACCCGCCGCGATGTCCTTCATGTATTCGGCGCTGCCCTGCTCGCCACCGCCCTGCCCGGCTTCGCGGCCGACGGTGCAGCCTTCACCATCCGCCGTCCGCCCAAGGCGCGGCGCCGCTTCGTCAGCGCTGCGGTAGAACGCCAACTGGCCCGGATCAAGGCACGGATCGGCGATCCCGAACTGGCCTGGCTGTTCGAAAACTGCTACCCGAACACGCTGGACACCACCGTGCAGACCGGCATCCGCGACGGCAAGCCGGACACCTTCATTGTCACCGGCGACATCGATGCGATGTGGCTGCGCGATTCTTCCGCTCAGGTGCATCCCTATCTGCCGCTGGCCAGGCAGGACGCGGCACTGCGGCGGATGCTGCATGGCCTTATCCGGCGCCAGGCACACTGCATCCGACTCGATCCCTATGCCAACGCCTTTCTGCCCGACGGCGTGACCGAGCTCCTGGAGTGGTCGGTCAACGACATCACCGAGATGAAGCCTGGTGTAGGCGAACGTAAATGGGAGATCGATTCGCTGTGCTACCCGATCCGGTTGGCGCACGGATACTGGCGGGCCACGGGTGACGTCGCGCCGTTCGATGACGACTGGCGCGAGGCGATGCGCATCGTGGTGCGCACTTTCCGCGAACAGCAGCGCCTGCACGACCGCGGCCCGTACACGTTCCAGCGGCCCTCGCCTTTCGCCACCGAGACACTGGTGCTGGGAGGTTACGGCCAGCCGACCCGGCCCAACGGCATGATCCACTCGATGTTCCGGCCCTCCGACGATGCCTGCGTGTTTCCGCTGTTCGTGCCGGCCAACTTGTTCGCGGTAGCGGTGCTGCGGCAACTGGCAGAGATGAGCCAAGCGATCCACCAAGATCGCGACTTCGCCTCCGACTGCCGCGCGCTTGCCGATGAAGTGGAAAAGGCAACGCATCGGTACGGCATGATGCGCGACGCCGACGGCCAGTCATTCTGGGCCTACGAGGTGGACGGATACGGCAACCAGTTGTTCATCGACGACGCCAATGCGCCCGGACTGCTGAGCCTGGCCTATCTGGGCTGCTGCGAGCGCGACGATCCGGTGTTCCAGCGTTCCCGTCAGTTGGCCTGGAGCGATCGCAATCCCTATTTCTGCCGCGGCCGCGCCGCCGAGGGCGTCGGCAGTCCGCACAGCGGCCTGCGCACGATCTGGCCGATGGCGATCATCCAGTACGCATTGGCCAGCGACGACGATGCGCAGATCCGTCAGTGCCTGCACTGGCTCAAGACCACCCATGCTGGTACCGGTTTTATGCACGAGTCCTTCGATAAGGACGATGCGGCGAAGTTCACCCGCAATTGGTTCGCCTGGGCAAACACCCAGTTTGGCGAACTGATCGTCGATCTGGCGCAGCGCAAGCCGCATTTGCTACAAGGCTGACGCCCTACGGTCTCCGGATACGCATCAACGCAATAGAGAGGACACCCACATGCCGACACGACGCGGATTCCTGCAAAGCGCCATCGCGCTGGCCTTGTTCGGCGGCAGCGGCTTGCCCGGCCTCGCGTTCGCACGTGCCGGCAACTTCGCGCTGCCGGCCGACGCACGCACCAAGGCCGACCTGACCCGCCACGTCGATGTGTTCATCGGCACCGGCGGCCATGGCCACACTTTTCCCGGTGCCACGCTGCCGTTCGGCATGGTGCAGCTCAGTCCGGACACCTACAACGCGGTTTGGGATGCGTGCAGCGGCTATCACGAATCCGACGGCTCGATCATGGGCTTCTCGCACACCCACCTGTCCGGCACCGGCATCGGCGACATGCTCGACTTCCTGGTCGTGCCGCGGACCGGTGAGGTCAGACTGCAGCCCGGTCCGCTGAACGCACCTGAGACCGGCTACCGCTCGCGCTACGACCACGCCGACGAAGCCGCCTCGCCCGGCTATTACCGGGTGCTGCTGAAGGACACCGGCATCCATGCCGAACTGACCGCCACCGCGCGCGCCGGCCTGCACCGCTATCACTTCCACAAGGGCCAGCCGGGTCATCTGCTGCTGGACTTGAGCCACGGTTTCCAGGACAACGCATCCACTCCGACGCGCGTCAGCGGCGCACAGCTGCGTATCGTCGACGAAAGCACGGTTACCGGCGGCCGCCGCGTCTATCAATGGGCAAAGGGCCGCTATCTCTTCTTCGCGATGCGCCTGTCGCGTCCGTTCACGCAGGTGCAGTTGTATAGCGACGACCAGCCGCTGGCCGAACAGGCGCGTCAGGCCGACGGCACCCGGCTGAAGGCAGCACTGCATTTCCCGGA
>JAKFDG010000023.1:0-4393 GCA_036677285.1 Pseudoxanthomonas sp. | reverse complement strand
TTGGCGTCGTATTCGAAGTCGAAGCCGCCGCTGAGCAGCAGCGTCTTCATCAGATACTCCGGGTCCTTGCCGCCCTTGGCGCTGGTAGCGCCGCCCTGAGTGGTGAATACCCAGCTGTCGCCGTAAAAGTCGTGGCGGAGGTTCAGGCTCTTGGTTTCCACTTGGCTCTTGCGCAGGTTGAAGTCATGCTGGGCATAGGCATCGCCGTCGACATCGGCGGCAACCACGTAACCGTCCTCGATGGTGGCACTGGTGATCTGGCTCAGGCTGCAGGCCGGGCAGACGTAGCGCGCCTGGCTGAAGTTGTCGTACTTGCCCTTGACGTAGAGGCCGGTCAGATTGAGCTCGTTGCGCTCATTAGGCTTCCACTGCAACGCTGCCTGCAGGCCGTCGCGCTTGCGGTCTTGCTGAAAGTAGGAGCTGCTGATGCCGACCGGCAGCAGGGCTTCCGCGGGATCGCCCTCGCCGGTGATCGTGGCGCTGGCGGGCAGTCCTTTGGTATAGCCCCAGTACTCGATGCCGGCGCGGGAAATGCTTTGCTCGTCGTGCGTGCCCGAGACCAGGAACCCGAAGTCCTCGGCGTCGTTCTTCCAGCTCCACAGCACCGAGCCCCGTGGATTGCCATCCTCTGAGCGGTCGTTGTAGTTGTAGCCGACCGAACCGCGGATGGTGTTCTTGGGCAGGTCCAGCGGCTTGCGGGTGTGCACGATCACGGTGCCGCCGATCGAGCCTTCGTCGATGCGGGCTTCGGGGGTCTTGTACACCTCCATCAGGCCGATGATTTCCGGCGAGAGCAGGGTGTAATTGAAAGTGCGGCCGCTGGTGTCGGTGGGGTTGCCGCCCCAGTCGCCGGAGGCGATGGTCTGGCCGTTGATCAGCACTCGATTCAGCGCCGGATCGGTACCGTTGATGCTGACCTTCTCGCCTTCGCCGAACTGGCGGTCGACGGTGATGCCAGGCAGGTGCGACAGCGATTCGGCGGCGTTGGTGTCGGGGAATTTGCCGATGTCTTCGGCACTGATCGCGTCGACGATGGAATTGGCCGACCGCTTGACCGCCTGGCTCTTTTCCAGAGAGAGGCGATAGCCGGTAACGGTGACGGTGTCTAACTGCGTGGCCTGCTCATTGGAACTGGGCGCCTGGCTGGCTTCCTGCGCTTGGGCGTTGAACGCTATACAAGCGACGATGGCTGCCGATAGTGCTGACTTGCGGTATTTCATGCCACTCTCCCGATCAGTCTGTTGGTTGCTGCGGTGGTTGTACTGTTGCCGAGCTGTTGTTGTTGCTCCATGGTTTCCACCCTGGGCGCCGGATGCGCCCCCTCCGTGTCTGTGGTTGCGGTTGCCAAAGCTTGTAGATACCAATGTGCTGCGCCGACCACGCCAAGCTGTCCGTGCTCGACCAGACGCACGGGAATCCGCTCCAGCGCCGCGCGCATCGGCCCCTTGTTGAGGTAGCGCGCGACGAAGTCGCTGTTCGGGAGGAATTCGCGAATCTGCGGCAGGACGCCGCCGGCCAGGCGGATGCCGCCCTGCACGCCGTAGGTCAGCGCCAGGTCGCCAACCACGCTGCCGAGGAAGCCGCAGAAAGTTTCAAGGGTTTCGCGCGCGAGCGCGTCCTCGCCGGCCTGCGCCGCGGCGGTGATCTGGCTTGGTGTGGACAACGCGGGTTTCGCGCCGCGCAGCACCGCCAGCGCGGTGTACAGATTGAGGATGCCGGGCCCGGAGAGCACGTGCTCGATCGTCACGTGCGAATGTTGCTTCAACAGTTGCGCCAGCAGCGCCAGTTCGAGTTCGTTGTTGGCTGCCAGCGCGGCCTGGCCGGCTTCCGTGGCCAGCACGAAGGGGTGTTCGCTGCGGGGAATCCACACTGCCGCGCCGAGCCCGGTACCCGGGCCCAGCACCAGCACCGGTCCGTTAACTGAGGCTTCGTCCGGCCCGGTGATGTGGGTGGTCTCCGCGGCGGGAAGGGCGGCGGCGGCGTAGGCCACGGCTTCGAAGTCGTTTACCAGGCGCAGGTCGGCGAAGCCGAGGTGCTCACGGGCCTCACGGATCGACAGCGGCCACGGCAGGTTGGTGGTGATGACCGTGCCGTCGTCCAGTGCGTAGCCGGCGCTGGCGACCACCCCGCGGTCCACCCCGCGGCCGTCGTGCGTGGCGAGGAAGTCGGCGATGAAGTCAACGAGCGACGCGTGGTCGGTGCAGTCGTACTTGTGGAATGCCAGCACTTCGACCGGCTGCCCGGAGCCAGCTCCAGCCCGCACCAGGGCCAGGCGCGCGTGGGTGCCGCCGACATCCGCGGCGAGGAAGGGCATGCCCTTCATCAGCGAACCCGTTGTGGCTAGATCGATCATTGCGAAACACTTCTCCCATGCCCCGTATTCGCCATGGCACCCAGCAGCGTGCCCGACCTGTGGCTCGAGTTTGGATCGATCTAAACAACGATGTCAATGACCTGTCATCGGCTTCTGTTATAGATGCCGGATAACAAACAGAAACGCCTATTCATATATGAAATACTCTAGATTATGCCCAAATTTGTTGTTATTTTGACCAATTAGAACGTTCTAATGCGTCAAACTAGTGGCGCAAGACAAGACACCAAAGGCGCTTATCGAAGCCAGCCGGCGCCTGAGGGACAGCTGTCGGACGGACGGAAAGCGGAGCAGGTGAACCAGAAACTATGACAACGCAAGTCATGCGCAGATTCACCATCAAGGATGTCGCCGAACGCGCGAAGGTCTCGCTGAAGACCGTGTCGCGAGTGATCAACAACGAACCCTCGGTTACTCCGGGCACGCGCGCGCGCGTAACGCAGGCCATCGCCGACCTCGACTACGAGCCCGATCCGTCCGCGCGCAACCTGCGCAATGGTTTGTCGTTCGTGATCGGCCTGGTCTACGACAATCCCAATCCCTACCACATCATCGCGATGCAGAAGGGCGTGCTCGTCGCTTGCCGCGAGACCGGCTTCGGCCTGCAGATCCAACCGGTGGACTCGGCTTCGCCGTTGCTGGCCGACGAACTGGTCGATTTCGTGCAGCGTTCTCGCTTAGCGGGGCTGGTGCTGACCGCACCGATGTCCGAGCGCAAGGATCTGGTCGACGCACTGGCCGAGCGTGGCATCCCGCTGGTGCGCATCATCGCCGCCACCGAGGACCCGGGCGACGGCCTGCCGTGCGTCTATGTGGATGACCGCAACGCCACCTACGAGATCACCGAGCACCTGATCCAGCTAGGCCACCAGCGCATCGGTTTCCTGTGGGGCGGCCCGCAGCACCGTTCCAGCGGCGAGCGCTATGCCGGCTACGAAAAGGCGTTGGAGGATTACGGCATCACCGTCGACAAGCATTTGGTGGTGCCTGGCGATTACACCTTCGACGACGGCTTTCGCGGAGCTCGGTGCCTGTTCGCGCTGCACGAGCCACCGACCGCGATCTTCGGCAGCAACGACGAGATCGCAGCCGGTGTGCTGGCCGCGGCGAAATCCGCCGGCATCGACGTGCCATACGAACTTTCCATCGCCGGCTTCGAGGACAGCCCGTTCTCGCGCCAGTCGTGGCCGCCGCTGACCACCGCCAAGCAGGCTACCGAGAGCATCGCTAGGCAGGCCGCGCGCCTGCTGATCGCCGGCCTGCGCCAGCACGCCTACGCCGACAAACCGACGCCGCTGCGCAACCAAGGCTTCGTGCCGCAACTGGTGGTGCGCGGCTCGACCGCGCCGCTGCGTCCGCGCACGCTTCCATCCAGTGAAACCAAAAACTGACGGCACTGCGCTCCCTTCCGCGGAGGACACCCTCTCAGGATGACGGTTGGCGCAGCACGTGCAGGACGTCGTAGCACGCCCCCATCGTGTGGTAATCGGTCTTGCCGGCGGGACTCTTCTCATCGCTGTACTTGCGGTTGTCGCGATCGAGGATGCGGTACCACGCGCCGTGTTGGTGATCGACGAAATGCCGCCAAGAGTAGTCCCACAGTTTGTCGTACCAATCCCAGTAACCGCTGTCCCCGCTGCGGACCGCCAGGCGCGCCGCTGCCGCGATCGATTCGGCCTGCACCCAGAAATACTTGTCGTCGTCGCAGATGCTGCCGTCTGGTGCGAAGCCGTAGCAGAGCCCGCCGAACTCGTTGTCCCAGGCCCGCGTGACCGCGGTGTCGAACAAGTGCCGCGCGGTCGGCAGCAGCCAGGCTTCCGGAGCGCCGCGCGCTTGCAGATGGCCATCGAGGATCAGCAGCAGCTTTGTCCATTCGGTCTGATGGCCAGGCTGGAAGCCCCAGGGGCGGAAAAGGTGCTTGGGGTCGTCGCGGTGGTAGTCCCAGTCGACGTTCCAATCGCGATCGTAGTGTTCCCATACCAGGCCGTCGGCTTTCGCTGCCTGGCGCCGGGTTATGTG
>JAKFDG010000022.1:0-11284 GCA_036677285.1 Pseudoxanthomonas sp. | reverse complement strand
GGCTCGTCGTCGAACATCTGGGTTTCCATCCACGCATAGGCGGCTTCGGAGCCTGGCTGGTTGAACAGCACCATCAGCACGACCCATTTCAGGTCGTCCAGATCCAGCTCGTCCTGGTCCAGGGCCATGGCGCGGTCCAGCACCAACTCGCGCTGATCGGCGTCCAGGATCCCGTGCTGTTCGAGGAACAGCACGAAGCCGCGGCATTCCACGTCCAGCTTTTCCAGCTCCGGACCATGGTAGACACGGGTGGGGCCGCCGATGCGGGGTTCGCTCGCCGCCGGGCGCTGTTCGGCCAGGGCATCGAGCCAGTCGAAGGCCTTGCTGATTTCCGCCGGGCTGAAGCCCGCCTGGATCAGGCCGTTCTGGATGGAGTCGCGGTCGCGGACGGGGTCCGCGTCTTCGGTGAAATAGTGCTCGAACAGGTACAGCAGTACATCCAATATGCTCTCTTTCATTGCCCCTCGGCCTGCGCCAACGACGCTGTGGAGGAAAGAAACCAGGTCTTGCGCGCGTAGCGACCGTGTTCGACCGCCACCCGTCCATCCAGTTCCATGACCAGCAGCATGGAGGACAGTTCGGCGGCCGTCAATCCGGTTCGCTCAATCAGGGAATCCATACCTGTTGGGTCATGCCCCAGTGCCTGCCACAAGGGCTGGTAGTCGGGGGGTAGCGGCACGAGCCGGTCATCGCACCCGATATGGGGGCGGATCACGGCGCCCTCAAGCCGGCTGCGGAGGGCGTGAGCGAGCTCATTGGCCAGCGGGGCGATGCCGGCGAGCACTTCCTGCGCGTTATCCACCAGTCCGGCGCCCTCCCGGATCAGCCGATGGCAGCCCCGCGCCATCGGATTGTGGATCGAACCGGGAACGGCGAATACCTCGCGCCCGTTGTCGCCAGCCTGCCGCGCGGTGATCAGGGCGCCGGAGCGTTCGGTGGCCTCTACCACCAGGGTGCCGAGGGCGAGCCCGGCGAGAATGCGGTTGCGGCTGGGGAAGTGCGCCGGCCTGGCCGGAGTGCCGGGCGGGTGTTCGCTAACCACCGCGCCGCGTGCGGCGATCCGCTCGCGCAAGCGTGCGTGATGGGCGGGGTAGGCCAGGTCCGGCCCGGTGCCGAGGACCGCTATCGTCACCCCGTTCGTTTCTGCCAGCGCAGCCTCATGCGCTGCGGCGTCGATGCCGGCCGCGAGCCCGCTGATCACCGCGGTGCCCGAGGCAGCGAGCGCGCGGGCAAAGGCATAGGCATTGTCGCGCCCCCCGGAAGTGGGCGAGCGGCTACCGACCACGGCGACGCCGGCATGCCAGAGCAGGGAGGGCTCGCCGTCGACGAACAGCACCAGGGGCGGACTGCTGATCCGTCGCAACAGGGGTGGATAGTCGAGGTCGTGCCAGCCGATCAGATGGTGCCGTGGCTGCTCCATCCAGCCGAGTGCACGTTGCATTTCCGCCTTATCGGGCTGACGGATTCGCTGGATCTGCACGTTGTTCAGCCCCGCGGCGCGCCAGGCGGAAGCGCCGGCGGCCAGGCTGGCGGCCGGGGTGATGTGGGTGTCGAGCAGGCCACGTCGTGGCGCCACGGCTCCGCCAGCCAGGACCAGTTTCAGCAGTGCGGCGGTGTCTTCTTCATGCATCGGCCCAGCCTAGAGCGGAAACGACGACGGCGCCCTCGGGCGCCGTCGCGTTGATGCATAGGAAGTTTCCTACTGCCGGATATGGATCAGTAGGTGGCGTCCGGATGCTTGAGCTCGTAGCCCACGCGCGCCGGTTTGGTGCCTTCCATGACCAGGCCATAGCTGACCTTCTCGAAGGTGCGGAACACCATCACGTGACCGGCGTATTCGTCGGGCAACACGATGTCTCCCGCGCCGCGATCAAGCTCGGTGAGGCGCGAGTCCTCCGGATCGTGCTGGCGGTCGACGATGTGGCTGCCTTCGCGCCAGATGGAGAACACGGTGCCGTTGTCGATGCCTTCGCGGCTGCCGCCGGAAATGGCGACCACGTCGCGCGGCCCCCCGGAGGTCAAGGCATTGGCTACTGCGGCGATCTGCAGTTTGCCTTCCGGTTGCGGCACCTTGGGCACGTGCGGGAAGAACTGCAGGTCATAGGGTTGCGCCTCGACCGGAACCACGCGGTCGCCCACGCGAACCTCGTAGCTGTCGCCTTCCAGCATGAGGGTGCTGGTGTCGGAGCCCGGGGTCACCCCGCGGGTCAGCGTGCCTACGCTGACCTGGGCCAGTTCGTAGCCCAGCAGTCCGAGCTGGGGGCCGGTATCGAGCGCCGCGCTGTTCCAGCTGCGGTTCCAGTCGATGGTCTGGGAACCGATCCGCTTGCCGCGGAAATCCAGGTCTTCCTTGTAAGTTGCATAGGAGCCGTCGGAGACGAAGCGGGTGTGGGTGTAGCGCACGGTAGGACGGATCACCGCGTAGCGTTGGCCGACCTGGGCATTGTCCAGGCCCAGCACGTACACCAGCTGGTCGCCGGCGCTGCGCAGGCGATTGTCTTCCAGGCCCACCACGCGAGGCAGTTCCTCGAAGCTCTCGACCACGCGCAGGTTCATCAGGTACGGCTCGATGTCCGAAAGCGGGATCGCGCCGATCGGTGCTTCCTGGCGTGGGCCCGGTTGCAGGGCCACACGGTCCAGGTAGGCCAGGCTGATGACATCGCCGGGGTAGATCAAATGCGGATTCTTGATCTGCGGATTGGCCTGCCAGATCTCCGGCCACAGCCAGGGCTTCTTCAGGAACTTCCCGGAAATGTCCCAGAGCGTGTCGCCCCGTTTCACCACGTAGGTGTCGGGATGGCTGCCGGACATTTCCGCGGCTGCGGCATAGGTGGCCACGATGAACGCGGCGGCGGCTAGAACCGTACGAAATTTTCTGAACATGATCATCCCCACCTGATTCCCCACAGGTTGTCCGCACTATAGTCCAGAAACCGGGCCACTAAGCAAGCCCGCGAGTTAGAATCCGTGAGGCCTTGCCGAATTCCGACGGCGTCCTCATTTCAGAACCACCATGGCACTCCTCCCCATCCTCGAATTCCCCGACCCCCGGCTGCGCACCAAGGCGGTGCCGGTGGCCCCGGCCCAGATAGCCGATCCGGTCTTCCAGCGACTGCTCGACGACATGTTCGAGACCATGTACGAAGCCCCGGGCATCGGCCTGGCGGCCAGCCAGGTGAACGTGCACCAGCGTTTCATGGTCATGGACATCAGCGAGGACAAGACCGCCCCGCAAGTGTTCATCAACCCGGAAATCCTGGCCCGGGGTGGGGAACAGGTCTACCAGGAAGGCTGCCTGTCGGTGCCCGGCATCTTCGCCGACGTGACCCGGGCCAACGAAATCGAAGTCCGCTTCCTCGACCGCGCCGGCGTGCAGCACCAGCTGCAGGCCGATGGCCTGCTGGCGGTGTGCATCCAGCACGAGATGGACCACTTGGAAGGCAAGCTGTTCGTTGATTACCTGTCGCCGCTGAAGCGCGAGATGGTACGCAAGAAGCTGGCCAAGCAGCGCAAGCAGGCTGGCGACGCGGCGTAATGCTCGACCACCGGTCGGTGGTCGGCAGTTCGTGGTTGGTGAAAAGCCAGCGCCTTTCGCCTTCAACCACCCACCAACAACTGCGAACCTTTGCATGAGAATCGTCTTCGCCGGCACCCCGGCCTTCGCCGTCCCCAGCCTGCGCGCGGCCCATGCGCACAATGAGGTCATCGCGGCCTACACCCAGCCTGATCGCCCGGCCGGGCGTGGCCGTGGCCTGACCCCGTCGCCGGTGAAGCTGGAAGCCATCCAGCGCGGCATCCCGGTGCTGCAGCCGGAAACCCTGAAGCGCAAGGAATCGCAGGATGCCCTGCGCGAACTCGCCCCCGACCTGCTGGTCGTGGTCGCCTATGGCCTGATCCTGCCGCGCGCGGTGCTGGAAATCCCGCGCTTCGGCTGCTGGAACGTGCATGCCTCGCTACTGCCTCGCTGGCGTGGTGCAGCGCCGATCCAGCGCGCGATCGAGGCCGGCGATACCGAAACCGGTGTCTGTTTGATGCAGATGGAGGCGGGCCTGGATACCGGTCCGGTGCTGCTGGCCATGACCACCCCGATCGGCGATGACGAGACCGGGGGGCAACTGCATGACCGGCTGGCCGAGTTGGGTGCCAGCGTACTTGCCGACGGTTTGGCGCTGCGGCGCGCCGATGTCATACCCGCGCCTTGGATCCAGCCCGAAGCAGGCGTGACTTACGCGCACAAACTGGACAAGGCGGAAGCACGCCTGGACTGGAACCAGCCCGCCGCGCTACTGGCGCGCAAGGTGCGCGCCTTCGAGCCATGGCCGGTGGCCGAAGCGATGGTCGCCGGAGAACGCCTGCGCATCCATGGCGCGGTCGCGCTCGATCTTCCCCACCAGTTCGCCCCCGGCACGCTGTTGACGGCCGGAAAGCAGGGCATCGACATCGCCTGCGGTGAGGGTGCGTTGCGTTTGCGCGTGATCCAGCGCGAAGGCGGCAAGGCCATCACCGCCGCCGATTACCTCAACGCCCGCCGCGACCTGATCAAGCAATGAAGGTCGCGCAATGAATCCGATCCCCGGCGTCGCCACCCGGGTCCTCGCCGCCAAGGTGCTGGATGCGGTGATCCATGGCGGGCGCTCGCTCAAAGCGGAGCTGTCCAAGGCGCTTCCGCAATTGCCGGATCCGCGCGACCGTGCGTTGCTGGAAGCCATGTGCTTCTCCGCCCTGCGCCAGCGCGCGCGCTACGACGCGGCCCTGTACCTGTGGTTGCAGAAACCGCTCGGCGACAAGGATGGGGACCTGCGCGCCTTGCTGCTCGCCGGCTTCGCCCAGATCGATGCGATGGGCCTGCCCGCGCATGCGGCGCTCTCGGCCACCGTGGAAGCGACCCGCGCACTGGGACGTCCGCACCACGCCGGCATGGTCAATGCATTGTTGCGGCGCGCGCAACGCGAGGGCTTTCCCGAGGCCGATGCGTCCGCCGCCTGGCCGGCATGGCTGCGCAAGAAGATCAACCTGGAATGGGGCGACCAGGCCAGCGCGATTTTCGAAGCCAGCGCGCACGCCGCGCCGCTGTGGTTGCGGGTGAACCGCCGCAAGGGTTCGCGGGAAGACTATGCCGCGCGCCTGCAGGCTGCCGGCATCGCTTGTGTCACCGAAGAATCGCTGCCCGATGCCTTGCGCATTGACGCGCCGGTCGCCGTTTCCGCATTGCCCGGCTTTGCCGAGGGTGATGCCTCGGTACAGGATGGATCGGCGCAACAGGTTGCCGATGCCCTGGCGCTCGCGCCCGACACTCGGGTACTCGACGCCTGCGCCGCGCCGGGCGGCAAGGCCGCGCATCTGCTGGAACGCGATCCGTCCTTGCAGCTGCTGGCGCTCGACGTGGATCAGCGTCGGCTCAATCGCGTGCGCGAAACCTTGGCGCGTACCGGCGGCGAGGCGGAATTCCGTGCCGCGGATGCGACCGATGTTTCCTCATGGTGGGAAGGCGAGCCGTTCGATGCGGTGCTGCTGGATGCGCCGTGCTCGGCCACCGGCATCGTGCGCCGGCAACCGGACGTGCTGCTGCACCGCCGCCCTGAAGACCTGGTTTCGCTGATCGCTTTGCAGTCGCGACTGCTGGATGCGTCGTGGAAGGTGCTGAAGCCGGGCGGCGTGCTGGTGTATGCCACCTGTTCGATCCTGAAGGACGAGAACGAACACCAGGTCTCCGCCTTTCTCGCGCGCACACCAGATGCGCGCGCCGATGCGCTGGAAGCACGGTACGGCCATGCCGCCGGTCCCGGGCGGCAACGCCTGCCGGGCGAGCAGGGCATGGACGGCTTCTTCTATGCCCGCCTGGTCAAGCACGCCTGATCGCGCGTGGCAGTGGCGCTCCCCGCCACGAACCATTCAACACGGCTGGGCTATCCTCCCGCGCAGCATGACTTCCCTGACCGGA
This sequence comes from Pseudoxanthomonas sp., assembly GCA_036677285.1. GTDB lineage: Bacteria > Pseudomonadota > Gammaproteobacteria > Xanthomonadales > Xanthomonadaceae > Pseudoxanthomonas_A. The sequence goes on along the minus strand of JAKFDG010000022.1, from coordinate 5,343 downwards.
TCCTCTCCATGAAAATCTCCGTGATCGTGAGCACCTACAACTCGGAAGCCTGGCTGGAGAAAGTCCTGCAGGGTTATGCGCGGCAGACCTACCAGGATTTCGAGGTGATCGTGGCCGACGACGGCTCGAAACCGACGACGCAGGCACTGGTCGAACGCTACGCACAGCAGTTCCCGGTACCCCTGCGGCACATCTGGCACGAGGACGAAGGCTACCGCCGCCAGGAAATCCTCAACAAGGCGATCCCGATCGCCGCGCATCCCTACATCCTGTTCACCGACGGCGATTGCATCCCGCGCAATGATTTCGTGGAAACCCATGCGCGTTATGCCGAGAAGGGCCGGTTCCTGTCCGGTGGCTATTGCAAGCTCGGGATGGGGTTGAGCGAACAGATTTCCGCCGACGATATCGAGAGCGGGCGTTGCTTCGACCTGGAATGGTTGAAGCGGCAGGAACCAATGAACCTGTCCAACCGGCTCAAGCTCGGCGCCAGCCCGGTGCTCGGCAAGATCCTCGATGCGGTCACCACCGCCAAGCCCACGTTCAACAACTGCAACTCCTCCGCGTGGAAAGAGGACCTGCTGGCCATCAACGGTTACGACGAACGCATGAAGTACGGCGGTCCGGATCGCGAGCTGGGCGAGCGACTGGAGAACTACGGCGTGATGGGCAAGCAGATCCGCCACCGCGCGGTGTGCGTGCACCTTGACCATGCGCGCGGCTACAAGACCAAGGAATCGGTGCAGAACAACCTGGCGATCCGGGCGAAGACCCGCGGGGAAAAGATCGTCTACACCCCGTACGGAATCAACAAGGCCGAATAGCTTCCCCGCGCTTCGCTAAAGCGATTCCCAGGCCGCGATCACGCTGTCCGCGGGAATATCGCTGACCCGGCTTTCTTCACCCTTCTCGCCACCCAGGGTAAGGATCGTTCCCGGCCCCAGCGGACGCCATTTCTTCGGCGAGGCGGCGCCGAACAGCACCACCAGCGGGCAACCCAGTGCGGCGGCGGCATGGGCCGGGCCGGTGTCCACCGAGACCAGGCTGTGCGCCTGTTCGATCAGTGCGAGCAGGCGCGGGACTGGCAATTCGCGGGCGAGGTTGTGCATGCGCGGGTGATCGCCACTGGCGTTGCGGATTTCCTCCAGCACCGGGTGCTCCAGCGGCGAGCCGCAAAGAACCACATGGGCCTCGGGCAATTTGCGCCACACCGCCTGCGCCACCGCCGCCCAGTTTTCCGGCGACCAGAACTTGGGATGCTTGCGGGTGGCGATGTCGCCGCGCTTGTGGGTACGCTTGTTGCCGGGTTGGAACAGCACCAGTGGTCCCTGCAGGCCCATGGCCTCGCGCCATTGCGCAAGCTCGTGCCGCGCCGCGTCGGTGACGACCAGGTGCGGCAGGCGATAGGACCGCGCATCGATGTCGTCGCGCACCGGATAAGCCTGTGCAGGATTGCGTTGCCCCATCGAAATCCAGCGATCCGGCCAGAGCTGGGTGACGCCATCGACCTCGTCGTCGCTGGGCAGGCGCCGCACGATGTCTTCCTCGCGCACGCCGGCGCGTTGCAGCAAGGCGCCGATCTTCGCATCGGTATCGCACAGGTACACCGGCCCGCGCCCGCGCCCGCGCAACCAGCGCACCAGTTCCCATTGGCTGGGGCAGAACAGGTAGGGCGTGGTGCGGCTGCTCAGCATCTGCAGGTGGCCGAGCGCGGGTTCGTGCTCCAGCAGTGGCGGCGTCCAGTCGCCGGAACCGATCACGTCCACCGGCGTGCCATAGCGCGCGGAGAGCAGGCGGATCATGGTGGTCACCATGACCATGTCGCCGAACGCGCCGCAGCGCACGACCAGGGGCGGCGCGCTCATGCGTTCTTGCCCAGGGCATGCAGGCGCTGGTATTTCTCGATCACCGCGCGCGCGTGGCTGGCGTGGTATTGCCAGCCGGCGCGGCCTTCCAGCCAGGCGCCGCGCAACAGGTATGCCTTCAGCCAATAGGCCGTGGCATGGGTCCACGGTGCGATGGCGGAACAGCGCCTGCCGTCCTCGAATTTCTGTTCGGCCCAGAGCTGCGCGTAGCGGCTGTTCTTGCGCCGATGCTGTTCCAGTGAACGCGCGGTGTTGTGTTCGATGACCACCGCGCAGTCCTGCACGCGCTTGCCGGTCAGGTCGGGGCGTTCGTGCACGCGCATCGGCAGGTAGCGGTGGTCGGGCCGGACCAGGCGTTCGGCGCGCTCCTCGCCGCGCAGGCGCCTGCCGAGGAACCAGTTCCTCCGCACCACGCGCCAGACATCGGCCTGTTCCACGCGTCCGGAAGAAAACATGGCACGCAATTCGGCTTCCGCGCCGTCGGCCAGCCATTCATCCGCATCCATCAGCAGAAGCCACGGCTGGGTGGCGCGCGAGATGGCTTCGTTCTTCTGTCCGGCGAAGCCCAGCCAGTCCTGGTGCTCGACACGTGCGCCGGCCGCGCGCGCGACCGCCACGGTGTCGTCGTCCGAGCCGCAATCGAGCACCAGCATCTCCGTGCACACCGCACGCATCGATTGCAGGCAGCGACCGATGCGATCGGCTTCGTTCTTGGCGATGACGACGCCGGAAAGTGGCAGGGGACTGGGCATATGCGCTTTCGGGTGGGTTGTGATCGTCATCGCGCAGGGTCGAATTCCAACTCGCCCTGCGCAATGTCGCGCAGCGGCGGATGCCGCCGCGGGCGCAGGGTCTGCCGCAGGCGATAGCCGAAAGCGTACTTCAACGCGGCGATGGCCGGCCATTGATGCCGCGAAGTCGACCAGAAGATGGCCTTGCGATGCCGCCAGAAGAAGGCGAAGGCGGCCAATGGCAACCTGCCGCGCAACCAGGCTTCAAGCGCCTGCAGGTATTCGCGCACCAGCGGCTGGTCGGCGCCTGCCGGCAAATGCGCCACGGCGTAGGCGGTGGCATAACGGGCTTGCAGCAGGCCCATCTTGCTTGTGGTTCGCGGCGTGGCCACATCCTTGGCGGTCGCTGCCCGGGTGTGGCGCCGGTAAGCGGCCAGGGGTTCGGGGACGTAGCGCAGCGGCAGGCCCCGCGCCCGCGCCACCGCCACCAGCCACCAGTCGAAGAACGAGGCTTGCGGCACGGCCGGCAAATCATCGAGCAAGGACGCCGGAAACATCAGGGCATGGCCGGGAATGGCGTTGGTCTGCAGCACTCCGAGCAGCGGCGGATCATCGCCGACGCGGCGCGTCTCGGAAATCCGTGTCGGGCCGGAGCGTGGCGGCGCGCCATCGGCATCGATGAAGCGCGAATCGCAACTCGCCAAGCCGACGCCAGCACACGCGGCCACCAGCTTTTCCGTCTTGTCAGGAAGCCATACATCGTCCTGGTCGCAGGGAGATATCAGCTGGCCGCGGCAGGCGCGGAAGCAGCGCATGAAATTGCGATTGAATCCCGATCGTTGCGAAGGCGGCAGCAGGCGTATTCGCGCGTCCTTCTCGGCATAGGCTTGCAGCCGTGCGTAGGTGCCGTCGTCGGAGCCGTCGTCGGCGACGACGATCTCTATGGCACAATAAGTTTGCGCAAGCAGCGAGTCCATTTGCGCGTGCAGATAGTCGCCCGCGTTCCATGTGGCCAGAGCGATGGACACCATGGGTTTGTCGGCGGCCGGTTCCATTGACGGGTCGGCATCGGCGGCGGCGTCGTGCTGGTTCGGACTAGGCGGCATTCGGCGCAATCTACGGACAGGAACCTTGACGATTATGTCTGAAACCGCAGTGCCATCGGTCAGCGTGCTGGTCTCCAGCTACAACTACGCGGCCTACGTGGTCGAGGCCATCGCGTCGGCGCTGATGCAGAGCGGGGCGTCCGATCAGATCATCGTGGTCGACGACGGCTCCACCGACGGCTCGCGGGAGTTGCTGCAAGAACACTTCGGCCACGAGCCGAGGATCCGGCTGGTCGCACAATCGAACCAGGGGCAGCTTGCCGCCTGGATGACGGCGTTCGCTCATGCGACCGGCGACATCATCGCTCTGCTCGATTCCGACGATGTATGGGGACCGGAGTACCTGCACCGCATCCGGGAGGTCTATCGGACCCGCCCCGAGATCGATTTCGTGTACACCAACATGCAGCTTTTCGGCCAGGTCGAGCGGCCGATGAATCGGCCCGGAGCGGATCGCGACATGGGCCTGTCGGTGTTGTTGGGCGCGTACGTACAGCGTTGGCAGGGCACCGCGACTTCCGCGATCAGCTTGCGCAGGGATCTGGCCGAGCGCCTGTTCATGCTGCCGCCCGACATGGCCGCGGAATGGAAATCGCGCCCCGACGATTGCCTGGTGTATGGCGCCGAAATCCTGGGCGCCCACAAGTACTACCTGGCCACGCCGCTGGTGCGGCATCGCCAGCATGGCGCCAATGCAAAGAACTCTTACCTGCGTGCGCCACTGCAGAATTTCCGCCACCTGGTGCGGAGCGAGCGCATGCTTGAGTTCTACCGGCGCCAGGCCGGCGTGACACCGCAGTGGTTGCGCATGGCCAAGGTCGAATTCCGCACCAAGCCCTCACCCAGCTTCGCCGAACTGCGCGCCTATCGCTGGTTGTTGAGCCGGGCCCCGTTGCCGTGGTGGAAGCGGCTGGAGCAGTGGTCGGCATTGTGCGCGCACTATGTCAAGGGCCTTCGCCACCGCTGACCCCGCGCTTACCAGCGTAGGCGCCTGTGCGTCAGCGCACGGCTCAGTTGCCGATGCAGCGCTCGTGCATCGGCCTCGGGCAGGAAGCGGATCCGCAGCGGTGGCGCGAAACCGCTGGCGCCCGCCGTGTCCAGCCACAGGCTCGCGGTGCCCAGGCGCCGATCGAGCGGCGAACGCTCCAGCCGCAACGCCTGCAGCTTGTCGATCTCGGCGAAACGCCAGTAACGCGACCACCAGCCGCCGCGGATCGCGACCAGGCGATCGTCCACGGCATAACCCGCGCGCCGCGCATTCTGGCGCGCCGCATATGCGCCCCACGGTAACCACAGCAACGGCAGCAGACCCCACGCATTCCCGAAGCGGAGGAACAGGCCTGCTGAAGCGATCGCAACGAAAACCGCGCCAGGCAGGAACAGCCGCCACCACGCATTCACCGGCAGCGGCGTCCATTGCGAACGCGGCCATTGCGCCTGCGGCAACAGGTGCTGGATCAGCGCATCGCAGGCCTCGGCGGTGGCGATCGGCGCCAGTTCCTTCAGGGCGCGCTGGTCGTTCTGGCCCTGTTGTTCGGCCACCGCGGTGTCGATGCGCAGGCTGCGCCGCTTCAGCAGCCTGTGCAGCAGGCCTTCGTGCAGGGTCCAGGCCTGGATGCGCCGGCGCGCGACGCTGGTGCG
>JAKFDG010000021.1:0-3312 GCA_036677285.1 Pseudoxanthomonas sp. | reverse complement strand
TCCGCCGCGCCTTCGGCCACGCAATCGATATTCATGATCTTCGCCGAGCGGCGCACGATCTGGGTCAGCTCCTGCACGTTGTAGAACTCGAGCCGTTGCACGATGCCGAAACGGTCGCGCAACGGCGCGGTCAGCAGGCCGGCGCGGGTGGTGGCGCCGATCAGGGTGAACGGCGGCAGGTCCAGTTTGATCGAACGCGCGGCCGGGCCGTCGCCGATCATGATGTCGATCTGGAAATCCTCCATCGCCGGATACAGCACTTCCTCGACTACCGGCGAAAGGCGATGGATCTCGTCGATGAACAGCACATCGTGCGGCTGCAGGTTGGTGAGCAACGCGGCCAGGTCGCCGGCCTTCTCGATCACCGGGCCGGAGGTGACCCGCAGGTTGACGCCCAGTTCGTTGGCGATGACATGGCTCAGCGTGGTCTTGCCCAGGCCCGGCGGCCCGAAGATCAGTACATGATCCATGGCCTCGCCGCGGCCCTTGGCGGCCTCGATGTAGATCGAGAGCTGGTCGCGGACCGGCTTCTGGCCCAGGTATTCGTCCAGGCGCTTGGGCCGGATGCTGGCTTCGATGGCGTCGTCCTCGCGGGTGGCGACGGCGGCGATGATGCGGTCTTCGGTCATGGGGGCATTATGCGGGATGGAGAGACCTCCCCCTTTGAAAAAGGGGGATCGAGGGGGATTTGCTTTTGCCATAAAGCGAGATCAAGAGCAAAACCCCCGTGACCCCTTTTTTCAAAGGGGCAAAGCAGGATCGTCAGATCTCCACCTGCGCGCCCAGCTCCACCAGCCGGTTGCCCGGGATCCGGAAGAATCCCGTGACCGGCGCGGCATTGCGGTGCATGACCGCGAACAGCTTGTCGCGCCAGACCGGCATGCCGCGGTGGGCGCTGGCGACGATGGTTTCGCGGCTGGCGAAATAGGTGGTTTCCATCGGATCGAAGTACATGCCGCCCTTGTCGCACGAACCCATCAACGCCTGCGGCACATCCGGCGCTTCGGCGAACCCGTAGCTGATCAACACCCGGTAGAAATCGTCTCCGATGGGATCCATCTTCAGACGCTTGGCCTTGGGCGCATACGGAACATTGAGAGTCTCCACGGTCAGGAACACGTTGCGCTCGTGCAGCACCTTGTTGTGCTTCAGGTTGTGCAGCAACGCATGCGGCACCACGCCCATGTCCGCGGTCATGAAGATCGCAGTGCCGGGCACGCGGATCGGTGGCGCCAGCATCAGACCGGGCAGGAAGCTGTCCAGCTTGATGCCCTCCTTCTGCACTTCGCCATGCAGCAACTCGCGGCCGCGCCGCCAGGTGCGCATCAACAGGAAAGACACGATGCCGATGAACAACGGGACCCAGGCGCCGATGCCGGTGAACAGCTTGGCGCCATTGGCGACGAGGAACGCCACGTCGATCAGCAGGAACATCGCGCACAACGGCAGCACCCACTTGCGCGAGTCCGGCCAGCGCGTATACGCGACCACCGCCAGCAGCAGGGTATCGATCAGCATGGTGCCGGTGACCGAGAGGCCGTACGCGGTCGCCAGCGCGCCCGAGCTGCGGAACAACAGTACCAGCAGGATCACCGCAATCAGCAATATGTTGTTGATCGACGGCACGTAGATCTGGCCAATGGTGTCCTGGGAGGTGTACTTGATGGCCAGGCGCGGCAGGTACCCCAGCTGGATGGCCTGGCGGGTCACCGAGAATGCACCGGTGATCACCGCCTGCGACGCCACTGCCGCCGCGGTCGTGGCCAGAAACACCATCGGGATGCGCGCCCACTCGGGCATGGCCAGGTAGAACGGATTGGCTACGGCAGTCGGGCTTTCCAGCAACACCGCGCCCTGGCCGAAATAGTTCAGCACCAGCGCCGGCAACACGAACGCGAACCAGGCCCAGCGGATGGGTTTCTTGCCGAAATGGCCCATGTCCGCATACAGCGCCTCACCACCGGTGACGGTCAGCACCACCGCGCCGAGGATGAACAGCGCATGCCAGTCGTGGGTGATGAAGAAATTGAACGCCCAGTACGGATTCAGCGCCTGCAGCACGAGCGGATAGTGGGCGATGTTGTATGCGCCCAATGCCGCCAGCACCACGAACCAGGTGATCATCACCGGTCCGAAGATTTTACCCACCCTGGCCGTGCCGAAGCGCTGGAAAGCGAACAGGCCCACCAGGATCGCGATGCTCAACGGCACGACCCATCGCGTGAACAGCGGCGAGATCACTTCCAGGCCCTCGACCGCGCCGAGCACCGTGATCGGCGGGGTGATCATGCCGTCGCCGAAGAACAGCGCCGCGCCGAAGATGCCGAGGATGCCGACGGCATAGCTGAGGCGCGAACCTTTCTTCAGGCTGCGCTGCGCCAGCGCGGTCAGCGCCATGATCCCGCCCTCGCCATCGTTGTCGGCGCGCATGATCACGATCACGTACTTCAGCGTCACCACCAGCAGAAGCGACCAGAAGCCCAGCGACAGCAGCCCCATCACCGTCTCCGCATCCGGCTTCAGGCCGAAGTGGGGGTGGAACATTTCCTTGATGGTGTAGAGCGGACTCGTACCGATGTCGCCGAACACCACGCCGATGGCCCCTGCCACCAGGGCCGCAAGGCCGGCCTTGCCATGGCCATGCTCGCCGGCATGGCCGGCATTCGCCTGTGGGGAGGGATTGGCTGACATGGCTGCCTGAGCGTAGCGTAGGGTTTGTGAGGAGGGGCTCTAGAACGCTGCGGTCAACGCAACGCCGACTGCAGAGCCTTGCGTATGATCATCGCGGCATCGTCGCCGTCGGCCGCGGCTTCGCGGGCCATGCGCACCGCTTCCGCCGGCTTGTAACCCAACTGCTGCAAGGCGATGGTGGCCTCGGACAGCGGATCGTTGGGCAGGCTGGGCGAACCCAGCGGGTTGCTGCCCAGGTCGACCACGCGATCGCGCAACTCCACCACCATGCGCTCGGCGGTCTTCTTGCCGATGCCGGGGATGCGGGTCAGCGCGGCCACGTCACCGGCCTGCACCTGGCGCGCGAACTCGTCGACGGTCACGCCCGACAGCACCGCCAGCGCGATCTTCGCGCCGATGCCGCTGACTTTCTGCACGTCGCGGAACAGCCTGCGCTCGCTCTCGCGGAGGAACCCGTACAGCGACACGCTGTCCTCGCGCTGCGCATGGTGGGTGAAAAGGATCACGTCGCGGCCCACGTCCGGCAGGTCGTAGAAGGTGCTCATCGGCGCCTCCAGTTCGTAACCCACGCCGCCGACGTCGATCACCAGCCAGGGTGGCTGCTTGTAAGCGAGGATGCCA
>JAKFDG010000020.1:0-5386 GCA_036677285.1 Pseudoxanthomonas sp. | reverse complement strand
GGGGATTGCGAACGCTGGACCCGGCATATCGGTGGCCATGCGATGTCGTCGCGGTTGTGGTCGCAAGATGGACTGCTGTGCGAGAAATTGGGCCTCGTACGTTTCGGATTCCGGTTGACGGTGGAAGAGAACGTCCTCGTCTGGCAGGTGGTGCGAGTGCATGCGTTGGGACTGCCGTTGCCGGCGCGCTGGTTCCATGCGGTGCAGGCGCGAGAGTCCGAAATCGATGGCCGATATCGATTCGAGGTTGCAGCAGCGATGCCGGTTGCCGGAATGCTGGTGCACTACCGAGGCTGGCTCGGGACTGACGAGGTGGTCCAGCACTGACTTTTCGCAGGCGGCGTGGGTTACCTTCTTCCTCATCTCGCCCCCGTCAATCCGAGTCCCGCATGCTCCAGTCCGCTTCCCCATCACGCCGCTGGTTCGTCGCCGGCGATCTCAATGGTTTCTTCGGCCTCGTCGTCGACAACCTGTCGATTCTCGGTTTCATCGCCGCCGCGCTGATCGGGATCTTCCAGTTCCCTGCGGAAGTCGTGTTCGGGAAGATGTTCCCCGGCACCGCGCTCGGCGTGCTGGTCGGCAATCTCATTTACACGTGGATGGCGCGAAGGCTGGTGGCGAAGACCGGGCGCGACGACGTTACCGCGATGCCGCTGGGGCTGGATGCGCCGACCAGCATCGGCATGGCGTTGCTGGTATTGGGGCCGGCGTTCGTTGCCTTCAAGCAGCAGGGCCTGGATCCGCAGGCCGCGGCCATCGCCACCTGGCAACTGGGCATGGCCTCGCTGATCGTGATGGGGGCGCTGAAGCTGGTGCTTTCGTTCTTCGGCGACGCGGTGACGCGCATGGTGCCGCGTGCGGGCTTGCTGGGCTCCATCGGCGGCGCCGCCTTGACCCTGCTCGGCTTCCTGCCGCTGGTCGAAACCCTGCGCTCCCCCGTGGTCGGTTTCGTCACCTTCGGCCTGCTGCTGTACGTGCTGGCCGCCAAGGGCAGGTTGCCGGTGAGGATTCCCGGCGTGCTGCTGGCCTTCATCGTCGGCACCACGTTGTACTACGGCCTGGGAATGACGGGCCTGGGTGCACCGGGTTTCGCGATACCGGAAGCGGTGCCGCTGCGGTTCACCTTGCCGCTGCCGACGCTGGGTTTCCTCGATGGCCTCGCGGACACGGTGCCGTATCTGCCGCTGCTGCTGCCGTTCGGCCTGCTGATGGTGGTCGGCGGCATCAACGTCAGCGAAAGCGCGCGCGCGGCGGGCGACGACTACCGCACCCGCGATGTCTTGCTCGCCGAAGCCGTGTCCACCCTGGTCGCGGGCTTCTGCGGGGGCGTGGCGCAGACCACGCCTTACATCGGCCAGCCGGCCTACAAGCACATGGGCGCGCGCAGCGGCTACACGCTGCTGGCCGGCGTGTTCATCGGCCTCGGCGGCGTCTTCGGCTACGTATCGGGACTGGTGCAGTGGCTGCCGCTGGCGGTGCTGGCGCCGATCATCGTCTACGTGGGCCTGGATATCACCGTGCAGGCTTTCCACGATACGCCGCGCAAGCATGCGATCGCCGTGGCGCTGGGGTTCCTGCCCTCGGTGGCTTACCTGCTCAACATCAAGTTCGGCAATCCGGCGTGGATTCCGCCGGAGAAGTTCGCCGAGCTCTACAACACCACCGACGCGCACGGCTTGCCGGACCTGGCCACCATCGTCACCTTGGGCAACGGTTTCATCATCACCGCGATGATCTGGACCACCGCGCTGGTGGCGATGATCGACGGCCGCCTGCGCCATGCGGTGCTGGCGCTGCTGGTCGGCGCGGTGCTGGCCCTGTTCGGCTTCATCCATTCGGTCGATCCGCGTGGCGGCATCTACCTGCCGTGGGCGTTGAGCGGATTGCCGAAGATCATCATGTGGCAGTTCTTCGGCGCCTATGTGGCCCTGGCGGGGTTGCTGGGATTGTTGTCTCTGCAGAAGACAACCGAGTCTGGGGATTCGCAACAGGTCTAGGCTTTAATGCTTTGCCCCCTTTGGAAAAGGGGGCTACGGGGGATTTGCTTTTGCCCTTGTCTTGCGGGAGATCAAGAGCAAATCCCCCTCAATCCCCCTTTTTCAAAGGGGGGGAGGCTGGAATAGGGCTTACCTAACGGTTAATGGTCGCTCCCGGCAGGCTTGAATCACCGAGCCTTGACCGCATCTGGATAGCATTGCCGGTGTTTCATCCGGCCTTTTCTTCCCGAGGTAATCCCGATGCGGATGGACAAGCTCACCTCGCGTTTCCAGCAGGCGCTGGCCGACGCGCAATCGCTGGCCGTGGGCCGCGACCACAACCTGATCGAACCGGTGCACGTGCTGACCGCGCTGCTGGAACAAAGCGGCGGTAGTACGCGGCCGTTGCTGGCCCAGGCCGGGGTCAACGTGCCGGTGCTGCGCGAACGCCTGACCGAAGCGCTGGACAAGCTACCCAAGGTCAGCGGCCAGGAAGGCAACTTGTCGATCGGCAACGACCTCAACCGCCTGCTCAACCTCACCGACAAGCTGGCGCAACAGCGTGGCGATGCGTTCATCGCCAGCGAGTGGTTCGTGCTCGCGGCGATCGAAGACAAGGGTTCGCTGGGCATGGCCCTGCGCGCCGCGGGCGCCGACAAGGCCAGGCTCGAGGCTGCGATAGAGAAAATCCGCGGTGGCGAGAGCGTGCAATCCGAGAACGCCGAGGAGCAGCGCCAGGCGCTGGAGAAATACACCATCGACCTGACCGAACGCGCCGAATCCGGCAAGCTCGATCCGGTGATCGGCCGCGACGAGGAGATCCGCCGCACCATCCAGGTCCTGCAGCGCCGCACCAAGAACAACCCGGTGCTGATCGGCGAACCCGGCGTGGGCAAGACCGCTATCGTCGAAGGGCTGGCGCAGCGCATCATCAATGGCGAGGTGCCGGAAGGATTGAAGAACCGTCGCGTGCTGTCGCTGGACATGGGCGCGCTGATCGCCGGGGCCAAGTTCCGTGGCGAATTCGAGGAGCGCCTGAAGGCGGTGCTCAATGACCTGTCCAAGACCGAAGGCCAGGTGATCCTGTTCATCGACGAGTTGCACACCATGGTCGGCGCGGGCAAGGCCGAGGGCTCGATGGACGCGGGCAACATGCTCAAGCCCGCCTTGGCGCGCGGCGAGCTGCACTGCATCGGCGCGACCACGCTGGACGAATACCGCAAGTACGTGGAGAAGGACGCGGCGCTGGAGCGTCGTTTCCAGAAGGTCTTCGTCGGCGAACCCACGGTGGAAGACACCATAGCCATCCTTCGCGGGCTGAAGGAACGCTACGCCGTGCACCATGGCGTGGAGATCACCGACCCGGCCATCGTCGCCGCGGCCACACTCTCGCACCGTTACATCGCCGACCGACAGTTGCCGGACAAGGCCATCGACCTGATGGACGAGGCCGCCTCGCGCATCCGCATGGAGATCGATTCCAAGCCCGAAGAGCTGGACCGCAAGGAGCGCCGCCTGATCCAGCTCAAGATCCAGCGCGAGATGCTGAAGAAGGAAAAGGACGACGAATCGAAGAAGCGCCTGGCCGACCTGGAAGCGGATATCGAAACGCTGGAGCGCGAATTCTCCGACCTCAACGAAGTATGGAAATCGGAGAAGGCCGCGCTGCAGGGCGCGACCAAGGTCAAGGAGCAGATCGAACAGGCCAAGCTCGAACTCGAGGCCGCGCAACGCCACCAGGATTACGCGCGCATGAGCGAGATCCAGTACGGCCAGCTGCCGGAGCTGGAGAAGCAGCTCAAGGCCGCGCAGGAAGTCGACCAGAAGGACTTCAAGCTGGTTCAGGACCGCGTGACCGCCGAGGAGATCGCCGAGGTGGTGTCGCGCTGGACCGGTATTCCGGTCAGCAAGATGCTGGAAGGCGAGCGCGAGAAGCTGCTGAAAATGGAATCACAGCTGCACACGCGCGTGGTCGGCCAGGAGGAGGCGATCAAGGTCGTGTCCGACGCCATGCGCCGGTCACGCGCCGGCTTGTCCGATCCCAGCCGTCCGACCGGCTCGTTCCTGTTCCTCGGCCCCACCGGCGTGGGCAAGACCGAGCTGTGCAAGGCGCTGGCCGAGTTCCTGTTCGACAGCAGCGACGCGATGATCCGCATCGACATGAGCGAGTTCATGGAGAAGCACAGTGTCGCGCGGTTGATCGGCGCCCCGCCGGGCTATGTCGGATACGAGGAAGGCGGCTACCTGACCGAGGCCGTGCGCCGCCGTCCGTACTCGCTGATCCTGCTCGACGAAGTGGAGAAGGCGCACGGCGATGTGTTCAATATCCTGCTGCAGGTGCTCGACGACGGCCGCCTGACCGACGGCCAGGGCCGCACGGTCGATTTCCGCAACACGGTGATCGTGATGACCTCGAACCTGGGTTCGCAGATGATCCAGGAACTTTCGACCGACGATTCCGCCGAGTCGTACACGCAGATGAAGGCCGCGGTGATGGGCGTGGTGCAGGGACACTTCCGTCCGGAGTTCATCAACCGCCTGGACGACATCGTCGTGTTCCATCCGCTGGACAAGGCGCAGATCGGAGAAATCGCCCGGATCCAGTTGCGCGGCCTGGAGAAGCGCCTGGGCGAACGCGGGATCCGTATCGAGGTCCACGACAGCGCCTTGCAACTGCTGGGCAACGTCGGTTTCGACCCGGTCTACGGGGCGCGGCCGCTGAAGCGGGCGATCCAGCAGCAACTGGAGAATCCGCTGGCGCAGAAGATCCTGGCCGGCGAGTTCATCAGCGGCGACACGATCGGCGTGGATGCCGAGCATGGGCATCTGGTGTTCAAGAAATCCTGATGCGTAGGGTGGGCCCTGGCCCACCATTGCCATCATCAGGTTGCGATGACTGCGCACAGGGCGGTGGGCCAGGGCCCACCCTATGCCTTGATGCGCAACTGCCGGTACGGCGGCGTCGACATCACCATCTCCGCCAGCGAATAGGCCAGTTCGCGTTCGGCCATCACCGCGCCGTCGGCGCCGTGGGCCAGCAGGTGCTTCACTTCCGCATCGCTGTGCGCGCGCGCCAGCAGGGTGAGCGAGGGATTGATCGCGCGCAGCTTGGCCAGGGCTTCACCGGCCTCCAGCGGTTGCGGGATGGCGAGGATCGCGATCTTGGCCCGTTCCGGGTGCGCTTCGGCCAGCACCTTGTCGGCGGCGGCGCTGCCGCGGATGCCGGGGATGCCAGCGGCGTGCGCGCGGGCGACGTGGTCGCCGTTGTCGTCGATCACCAGCACCGGCACCCCGCGCTCGCGCAGCACGTTGGCCAGCTCGCTGCCGACGCGGCCGTAGCCGATGACGATGGCGTGGTCGGTCAGGTCCAGCGACGGGCCGGGCGGTAGCTCCGGTTCCACCGGTATCGG
>JAKFDG010000019.1:0-2078 GCA_036677285.1 Pseudoxanthomonas sp. | reverse complement strand
GCGGACGATGCGGGCCTGGCGGCCGCGCTGGATAACGCCAGCCGCCTGCTGCGCCCTGGCTCGCGGCTTATTGTGCTGGCCGATCCACGCAGCATTTCCTCCCTTCCGGAGTCGCGTTGGCCGGCGCTCGCTGCGCATCACGAAGTCGTGGTTCTGCTGCTGACCGACGCGCTGGAAAGCGAGCCGCCATTGGCGACGCTGCCGTTCGCGCTCGGCGACCACCGCCTCGAGCTGGACCTGGGCAACAGCGCGCAACGCCAGCGCTGGCAGGACGAATTCACCCGGCCGATCGAGCGTGCCCTGGGAACCCTGCCGCATAGAGGAGTGCGGGTGTATTCGCTGCAGGGCGACGCGCCGAGCGAATCATGGTTGCCGTTGCTCGGCCGCGCGCAACCGCAGGTCGCCTGATGCAAACGCAAGAGTTGATCCTGCGCGACGTGCACGTGCCCGCGGCGCCTTCGCTGTGGCCGCCGGCGCCGGGCTGGTGGCTAGTGGCTGTTGCAGCGCTGCTGCTATTCGCTGTCGTGTGCTGGGTGAGATGGCGACGGCTGCGCAGGGTCCGGGCCTGGCAGGCGATGTTCGACGACGCTTGCTCCAACGCCGCGTCTGCCGCGCAGATTGCTGCGATCTCCGAACTGCTGCGCCGCGCAGCGCGTCGGGTCGATTCCGGCGCCGACAAGTTGCAGGATGATGACTGGCTGCGCTTCCTAGATGGAGAAAAGCGCAAGGATTTCAGCCAAGGTGCCGGCCGCCTGTTGCGGGAGGGCGGTTACCGCCGCGAAGTCGATGCGACGGAACTGGCGGTGACTAGGGCGCTGGCGCGCACGCGCTTCCTCGAGTTGATGGCGAAGCACAAATGATCGATTCGCTGCTCGAAACGCTGAAGGTCGCGTTCGGTGGTTTCGCCTGGCCATGGGTGTGGTTGGCGTTCCCTTTGCCGTGGTTGGCAGGCTGGTTGCTGCCGCCGCGCAGGAATACCTCTGCCGCGCTCAAGGTCCCCTACGGGAAGCGGCTGGACGCCATCGCTACTGCGGGAGGGCATTCCTCGCGCCATCTGCACGTGGCGGCGCTGGCCTGGCTGGCCTGGTTCCTGCTGTGCGCCGCCGCCGCGCGCCCGCAGCAACTTGGCGAGGCGGTGGCGCCGCCGCAGAGCGGGCGCGATCTGATGCTGGCGGTGGACCTGTCCGGCAGCATGACCGAGCCGGACATGGAACTGGGCGGGAGCGTGGTCGACCGGCTCACCGCGGCCAAGGCCGTGCTTGCCGATTTCCTCGACCGCCGCGCCGGCGATCGCGTGGGCCTGCTGGTGTTCGGTCAACGCGCTTATGCGTTGACGCCACTCACCCTCGACCGCGACTCGGTACGCGACCAGTTGCGCGACAGCGTGGCCGGACTGGCGGGTCGGGAAACCGCGATCGGCGACGCCATCGGCCTGGCGGTGAAACGCCTGCGTGGACAACCCGAGGGCCAGCGGGTCCTCATCCTGTTGACCGATGGAGTCAATACCGCCGGCGTTCTGGATCCGCTCAAGGCCGCCGAACTGGCCAAGGCCGAAGGCGTGCGCGTGCACACCATCGCTTTCGGCGGATCGGGAGGCGGATTCTCGATCTTCGGCCTGTCGCTGCCTATGCCAGGCGGCGAGGATGAGATAGATGAGGCGACGCTGAAGAAAATCGCCGAGGAAACTGGTGGTCGATCATTCCGCGCGCGCGACACCGAACAGCTCGCGGGCATCTACGCCGAACTGGATCGCATCGAACCGGTGCAACAGGAAGGCCGCCGCGTGCGGCCGCGGATCGAACGCTACTGGTGGCCCCTGGCTGCCGGATTGCTGGTCGCGTTACTCGCCTTCGTCCTGCCGAGGCGCAGGCCATGAACGCGTGGATGACCGCCTTGCACTTCCTGCGCCCGCACTGGCTGTGGGCGTTGTTGGCCTTGCCTGCGTTGTGGGGATTGTGGCGGGTGCGGCAGCGCCGCGAGAACGTCTGGCGGGACGTGGTCGACGCGCACCTGTTGCCGCACCTGCTGGAGCGCGGCGGCAAGGCGGTGCGTGGCGCGGTGTGGATGGGCGCATTGGG
>JAKFDG010000018.1:0-6165 GCA_036677285.1 Pseudoxanthomonas sp. | reverse complement strand
TGGTGGAAATCGCGGAAGCCGCCTTCGGCCATCAGTCGTGCGGCTTCATGGGCCAGCCGCTGGCGGCGTTCGCGGGTGCGGGTTTCGGCATGCTGACGGGCGTGGTGCATGGAAGCCTCCGCGTCGAAACTTGCGGAGACTGTACTCGATGCAGGCGGCATGTTGAAGGAGCAAGCAAGACCGGCTCCTGGGCGAGATCAGAAGATGTCGAACGCATCCTCGTCGGCAGCCTTCTCGTCGGTGCCGTAGTCGGTGTAGCTCTGCATGCGATCCAGGTCTTCGGCCTTCACGTATTCCACGGTGCCGCCGGAGCCTTCGGTCATCAGACTACCGCCCGCGCCCACGTAGACCTTGACCATGCCGTCAGGCGGTTCGTTCTGGGCGATCGGTTGTTCCTTCAAGGCTTCGCGCATGAAATCGATCCAGATCGGCAGGGCGGCCTTGCCGCCGTATTCGCGATAGCCGAGGCTGCGGAAATCGTCACGGCCCACCCAGACCACGGTCGAGTAGGCGCCGCCGAATCCGCCAAACCAGGCATCTCGATGGTCGTTGGTGGAGCCGGTCTTGCCGCCCACGTCCTCGCGGTTCAGCACCTTTGCCGCCGTGCCGGTGCCCCGCAGAACCACGTCGCGCATCATCGACACCAGCTGGTAGGCGGTGCGTTCGTCGATGGCTCGTGGCGCGATCACTGCGTTGGGGTCGGCAGGTTTCTGCGGTTCTACAGGCTTCTTGGGGCCTGTTTCAGGCTTGGGTTTGGCCTGCTGCGCGGGGCCCAGATTGAAACCATCCACGACGTTGCTGGCCTGTGCCGACGCATCGCCGGCCTGCCGCCCGCAGGTGCGGCAGGCCGTGGCCGGTTTTTCCTTGAAAATGACATTGCCTTCACGGTCCTTCACCTCGTCGATGAACCATGGCGTGACCAGCGACCCGCCGTTGGCGAACACCGCATAGCCGCGTGCCATCGACAGCGGCGTCAACGAGGCCGTGCCCAGCGACATCGACAGGTTGGGCGGCAGCTCGGCTTCGTTGAAGCCGAACTGGCTGATGTACTTGCGCGCGAATTCAACCCCGATGCCGTCCAGCAGGCGCACCGAGACCAGATTGCGCGACTGCACCAGCGCTTCGCGCAACCGCATCGGGCCGCGGAAACCGCCGCCATCGTTCTGCGGACGCCACATGTGGCCGCGGCGATCGCGGAACACCACCGGCGCATCCAGCACTATCGATGCTGGGTTGAAGCCGCGCTCGAACGCGGCGGCATACAGGAACGGCTTGAAGCTGGAGCCGGGCTGGCGCCGGGCCTGGGTGGCGCGATTGAATTTGTTGCCGGCGAAGCTGTAGCCGCCAATGATCGCCTTCACTGCGCCGGTGCTGGCGTCGAGGGATACCAACGCCGCCTGACCGCGTGGGATCTGATCGATCAGGTATTTGGTAGCCGTCTCGCCGGGCTTGGGGCTTTCGAGTTTGATCCGGACCAGGTCGCCCCGCTTGAGCAGCGAGGCGGGATTGCGCCCGGTCCATGTGCTGGCCGAAGCGGGCAGGGTGATCTCGCTGGCGTCGGTCGTTACCACGGTGACCCCGCCGTCGCCATTGACCCGCGCAACGACGCTGGGAATCAACCCATTTTGAGTAGGAATGCCGGACAGATGGGTGGCCAGGGCAGTGGCGTCAGCGTCGGCGGTGACCTCGAAATGGCGCTCCACCCCATTCCAGCCATGGCGGTGGTCGTACAGGCGCAAGCCGTCGCGCACGGCGACATCCGCAGCGATCTGCAGGGCCGGGTCGATGGTCGTGGTGACGTGATAGCCCTTGGTCAGCACGTCGCCGCCGAAGCGGGCGATCATTTCCTGGCGCACCATTTCCGCCACGTACGGCGCGTATACCTCGACCGGCCTTTCGTGCGGCTTGGCATGCATGGTTTCGGCCTTGCCCTGCGCGGCCTGCGCGGCGCTGATGTATTTCTCCTCGACCATCCGGTCCAGCACGTAGTCGCGCCGCTCGCGGTTGCGCCCGGGGTTGCTGATCGGATTGCCGCTGGACGGGAATTTGGGGGTGCTGGCCAGGGTGGCGGCCTCGCCCAGGGTCAGCTGGTTCAGCGGCTTGCCGTAGTAGTACTCCGATGCCGCGCCGACCCCGTAGGAACGGTTGCCGAAGAAGCTCTTGTTCAAGTAGAGCTCAAGGATCTCGTCCTTGGTCAGCATCTTCTCGATCTTCATCGCCAGCATCATCTCCGCCAGCTTGCGGGTGTAGCTGTATTCCGAGCTCAGGAAGAACTGGCGCGCCACCTGCTGGGTGATGGTGCTGCCGCCAGGCACGCGGGTATCGTCGGTGGTGCTGAGCAGCCAGATGGCCCGGGCCACACCCTTGTAGTCCACGCCGCCGTGCTTGTAGAAGCGGCTGTCCTCGACGGCGATGAAGGCCTGCTTGACCGATGCGGGCACGTCCTTGATGCTTACCGGGTAACGCCGGGTTTCGCCGAAAAGGCCGATCAGGCGGCCATCGCTGGCATACACGTAGAGCGGCTCCTGCAACTCCACGTTGCGCAGCGACTGGACGTCCGGAAGCTTCGACGAAACCAGGTAGTACAAGGTACCCAAGCCGATGGCGCCAAGCAGGAACAGGGTGGCGAACGCGATAAATGCCCAGCGGAACAGGCGGCGGAAACGGGACATCCGGTCAGATTCCGATTGCAGAATTCGTGGCGGCGGAGTATAGATGACTCGGGGGTTGGCGGTTGCGTTCCGGGGGGAAACAGTAACTTGGCCGATATCTTTAGTGAACCGTGACATGCCGCACAGGCTGTGAAACGGGTATTGCAAGTGGTGAAATCTTCGTTATTAATGTGAGGCGGGGCTGGTTCGCTTGTTGTACCGGTTGGAAGGGGAGATACCGTGGGGCTTATACCTAAAAGCCAGTCGCCGCTAATTGGCGTCGACATCAGTTCGACTGCGGTAAAGCTGCTTCAGCTTTCCCGGGTCGGCAATCGTTTCCGCGTAGACCACTACGCCGTGGAACCCTTGCCGCCGAATGCAGTGGTCGAGAAGAACATCGTCGAGGTCGAGGCCGTCGGCGAGGCGATCCGCCGCGCTGTCACCCGTGCTGGCAGCAAGGTCAAATACGCGGCCGCTGCGGTGGCCGGTTCGGCTGTGATCACCAAGATCATCCCGATGCCTGCCGAGCTGGACGAGAACGATCTCGAAGCCCAAATCGAGCTTGAGGCGGTGAATTACATTCCGTACCCGATCGAGGAAGTGAATCTCGACTTCGAGGTGCTGGGGCCAATGCCCAATAATCCCGAAATGGTGCAGGTGCTGCTGGCGGCCTCGCGTTCCGAGAACGTCGAATTGCGGCAATCGGCGCTGGAACTGGGGGGGCTCACCGCCAGGGTGATGGACGTGGAGGCCTTCGCGATCGAGAACGCCTTCGCCCTGCTGTCCAGCGAGTTGCCGATTCCCCATGACGGCGTGGTGGCCCTGGTCGATATCGGCGCCACCATGACCACGCTCAATGTCCTGCGTACCGGCCGTAGCCTCTACAGCCGCGAGCAGGTCTTCGGCGGCAAGCAGCTCACAGACGAAGTCATGCGTCGCTATGGCCTGACCTACGAGGAGGCCGGCATGGCCAAGCGCCAGGGCGGCCTGCCTGAAAGCTACGAAGTGGAAGTGCTGGAACCGTTCAAGGAAGCCACGGTGCAGCAGATCAGCCGCTTGCTGCAGTTCTTCTATGCAGGAAGTGAATTCAACCGGGTAGACCAGATCGTACTGGCCGGCGGTTGTGCCGCGTTG
This sequence comes from Pseudoxanthomonas sp., assembly GCA_036677285.1. GTDB lineage: Bacteria > Pseudomonadota > Gammaproteobacteria > Xanthomonadales > Xanthomonadaceae > Pseudoxanthomonas_A. The sequence goes on along the minus strand of JAKFDG010000018.1, from coordinate 2,380 downwards.
GTGGGGCTGCCTGAAATGGTGGAAGAGCAGCTGGGCGTGCCGACCGTGGTCGCCAATCCGCTCGCGCAGATGACCCTCGGGCCGCGCGTGCAGGCACACGCCCTGGCCCAGGATGCGCCGGCGCTGATGATCGCTACCGGCTTGGCCCTGAGGAGCTTCGACTGATGGCGAAGATCAACCTGCTCCCGTGGCGCGCCGAGCGACGCACACAACGACAGAGGGAGTTCTACGGCATGCTGGGCCTGGCGGCCGCAGCGGGCCTGGTTCTCTCATTCCTGATCTGGTTCCACTACAACCAGCAGATCAGCGGCCAGAACACCCGTAACGAGTTCGTGAAAGCCGAAATCGCAAAGGTCGAGGAACAGATCGTCCAGATCGAAGCGCTGGACAAGCAAAAAGACCGGCTTCTGGCGCGCAAGAAGGTGATCGAACAACTGCAGGCCAACCGCTCGCAGATGGTCCATCTGTTCGATTCACTGGTGCGCACCATCCCGGATGGTGTGGCCTTGGCCAACATCAAACAGGAAGGCGAGGTCCTGACGCTCGAGGGCCGGTCCCAATCCAACGCGCGTGTCAGTACCTATATGCGCAACTTGGAAAGTTCAGGTTGGATGACCAATCCAGACCTGTCGATCATCGAGGCCAAGGAGGAAAAAAGCACCACTGCAGCCTCCGCAGTCAGCGACAGTCGCGCCTTGCCTTATGTATTCACGTTGCAAGTAAAGTTGGCCAACCCGAATGCGCCTGAGAAGGACGGCACCATGCCGGCGACGGGTACGACGCCATCGGCCGGCAGCAATGCTTCGCCAGCTGCAGCGCCGACCACGCCGCCGACTAAAACACCCGCGGTAAACCCCGCCCCGGCAGCAGCGCCGGGCGAGCAGCCTGCGCCCACGACGCAAGGGAGCCCGGCGTCATGACACAGAAGAAGAAAGTCAAACTCAGCGAGCTCGATTTCAACAACATCGGTGGCTGGCCGCAGAACGCCAAGATAGGTTTCTGCGTGCTGATTGGCGTGCTGATCCTGATCCTGGCCTACTTCCTGTCGATCAAAGGCAAGCGTGAGGAACTGCAGGTGCTGGAGCGCCAGGAAGCCGACCTGCGCCGCGACTTCGAGGACAAGGCAGGCCGTGCCGCCAACCTGGAGCCGCTGAAACAGCAGCTGGTCCAGATGGAGCAGGTGCTGCAACAAATGTTGAGACAGCTGCCCAGCAAGACCGAAATGCCGGACCTGATCGTCGACATCTCCCAGACCGCGCTGTCCAGCGGCTTGGCCAATGAGCTGTTCCAGCCCGGCCCGGAGACTCCCAAGGAGTTCTACGCCGAGAAGCCGATCGCCTTGCGCATGGTCGGCAGCTACCACCAGTTTGGTGCGTTCGTGAGCGGCGTGGCGTCGTTGCCACGTGTGGTGATCCTGACCATGCACGATATCTCACTGAAGCCCAGGGAGAGCAAGGGTCGCATCACCGGCAACAGCGCGCTCGAGCTTTCCGGTACCGTCAAGACCTACCGTTACCTGGATGAAGAGGAAACGGCGGCGCAAGAGAAAAAGGCCGCGGAAGCAGCGCCTGAAACAAAGAAACAAGGTGGTGGGGCATGAGTATGCGTCCGGTCCGACCTGCACTGGAGATCATCCGCCAATGCGGCGCCCTCTCTCTGATCCTTGTCCTGGCTGGTTGCGCCCGGGGCATCACCAGTTCCCCTGGCGATGCCCCCAACCTGGAGAAGTGGATCACCGACGTCAGGGCAAGGCCGGCCCCGGCACTTGAGCCACTGCCAGTCATGCAGCAGTTCGAGACCTTCGAATATGCAGCGCAAACCTTGCGCGACCCCTTCAGCGATGCGTGGAGCAATACCGATACCGGTGGCACGCGCCCCGATCCCAATCGTCGCAAGGAAACGCTTGAGCAGTATCCATTGGACAGCCTGGACATGGTCGGCACGATTGGTCGCGGTCCGGGTTTGATTGCGTTGGTGATGGCGCCTGACAAGGTCACCCACAGGGTACGGCCGGGTGCTTACTTGGGGCAAAGCGACGGGCGTATCACGAGCGTCCGTGAAGATCGCATTGAACTTGTGGAACTTGTGCCGGACGGTGCGGGCGGATGGCTGGAAAGGCCTGCGTCGATTGCGCTTGAAGATCAATGATTAGGGGATACACGATGACCGCTTCGAACGCTCACAGCACACGGCCTTTCCGGCACCTGGCCACACTCCGTGTCTGCAGTCTCGGACTTGCGATCGGCCTGCTGGCAGCCGCCAGCACCGCTACTGCCGCGCCGCCGACATCGATCGCGCCAGTCGGCAACGCCGATCCAGCCAGGGTCCTGCCAGGCACGTTGGAAATCTCCACTATCGACTTCAAGCGAGGCGACGGTGG
>JAKFDG010000017.1:0-6265 GCA_036677285.1 Pseudoxanthomonas sp. | reverse complement strand
GAAACCAAATGAAAGCGTACCTCGACCTGCTGCGTCACGTGCTCGAGCAGGGCGCGGAGAAATCCGACCGCACCGGCACCGGTACGCGCAGCGTGTTCGGCTGGCAGATGCGTTTCGACCTCAACGAAGGCTTCCCGCTGGTCACCACCAAGAAGCTGCACCTGCGCTCGATCGTGCATGAGCTGCTGTGGTTCCTGAAGGGCGAAACCAATATCGCCTACCTCAAGGACAACAAGGTCGGCATCTGGGACGAGTGGGCCGACGAAAACGGCGAGCTCGGCCCGGTGTACGGCAAGCAGTGGCGGCGCTGGGCTACGGCCGATGGTCGCGAAATCGATCAAATCCAGTGGCTGGTGGATGAGATCAAGCGCAATCCCGATTCGCGCCGCCTGATCGTTTCCGCGTGGAACGTGGCCGACCTGCCGCAGATGGCGCTGATGCCTTGCCACAGTTTGTTCCAGTTCTACGTGGTCGAGGGCAAGCTCAGCTGCCAGTTGTACCAGCGCAGCGGCGACATCTTCCTGGGCGTGCCGTTCAACATCGCCAGCTACGCGTTGCTGACGCACATGGTGGCGCAGGCCTGCGGGTTGGGCGTCGGCGATTTCGTGCATACGCTGGGCGATGCGCACCTGTATTCGAACCACTACGAACAGGCTCGCGAGCAGTTGTCGCGCGCGCCACGCGCGTTGCCGCAGCTGCGATTGAATCCGGAAGTGACGGATCTGTTCGCCTTCACCTATGACGATATCGGGATCCATGGCTACGATCCGCACCCGGCGATCAAGGCGCCGGTGGCGGTTTGACCTGATGCTGATCTCACTGATCGCCGCACTGGATCGCAAGCGCGGCATCGGCAAGGGCAACGACCTGCCATGGCGTCTGCCGGATGACCTCAAGCGCTTCAAGGCGCTCACGCTCGGCAAGCCGATATTGATGGGCCGCAAGACCGCCGAGTCGCTCGGCCGCGCCTTGCCCGGGCGCGCGAACCTGGTGCTGACGCGATCCGGCCGCGCACCGTTCGATGGCATGCAGGTGGCGGCATCGATCGAGGAGGCGCTGGAGATAGCACGTGCAAGCGGTGTCGATGAACTTTGCGTGATCGGCGGGGCGGAGATCTATGCATTGACCTTGCCATTGGCGGGCAGGCTTCATCTGACCCATGTGGATACGGTGGTCGAGGATGCCGATGCGTTCCTTCCGCTGTTCGATGCGGATGATTGGCAGGTGATCGCCCGCGAATCGCATCCCGCCGATGCGAAGCACGCCTTCGCATTCGAGTTCGTCGACTACGAACTTCGTTGAGGGCCAGCCAGGGCCGGGCGGTAGTGGCCGATGATGGTGTGCGCGAACAGCAGGTTCTCCTCCTGCGTACCGCTGCGGATGTTGTGCAGGATCAGCGGAACGCCATCGCGGGTGTTGCGGTCGGACACGATTCCGATATGCAGCAGGCCGCTGCCAGATAATTTCCACGCCACGATATCGCCCGCCTCGTAATCGCCGGCTGTCGCGGATATCGGCTGCGACCTGCCCTGTCGTTCGAACCAGCGCATCTGGTTGAGCACGCGTCGATGGTCGATATTGCGATTCGGACCATACAGTCCCCAGTTCTGCGGGTAGTCGGCGAAATGCGCGCGCATGTCCTCGTGGATCCTCTGCTGAAGATCCAGTCCCTCCGCGCGCAGGGCGCGGACCACCACGTCGGTGCAGACGCCGCGATCCGCGGGAACATCGCCGCCGGGATAGGGCATTTTCACGCAGGCCGGATCGTACGGGCGGGTCACGCCGATCTGCCGGCGCGCCGCCGCGACCAAGGGCGGCGAGGCCTGCGTTTCCGACTCGCCTGGAGCATCGATCTGCGATGGAGCGGGCGAAGAGGCGTGGCAGGCCGCGAGCAACAACACGATCGCTACGCTGCCGGCGCGGAACCGCTTCATGCTGGTGGAGACACATCGCGCCCGGGCACTTGCAGCAGACGCAGCTCGTCGGTATCCAACTGCAGTGCGGTCAGCTTGCCGCCCCACACCGCGCCGGTGTCGATGGCGTGCACGCCATGGCCGATCATCAATCCCAGCGTGGACCAGTGCCCGCAGACGATCTTCAGGTCGCGCTCGGCGCGGCCCGGCACTTCGTACCACGGGTACAGGCCTTGCGCCTGGGTGCCGGGCGCCCCCTTTTCCTCTATCGCCATGCGCCCGCGTGGCGTGCAGTAACGCATGCGCGTGAACACGTTGATGATGGCGCGCGAACGGTCGTGGCCGGAAAGATGCGGCGCCCAGTTGGGCTTGTCGCCGTACATGCTGCGGAACAGTTTGCGATGGCCGTCCCCTTGCAGTTGCTGTTCCACTTCGCGCGCGTGCTTCTCGGCCAGGGCGGTGGTCCATTTGGGGGCGAGTCCGGCGTGGACCATCATCCAGCCCAGTTCTCGGTCCAGGTGCGCCAGCTTCTGCTGCCGCAACCAGGTCAGCAATTCGTCGCGGTCATCGGCCAGGACGATGCGTTGCAGGTCGGCGTTGACCTTGCGCTGCTCGTCGGGCGTGCGTTCGCCGATGGCCAGCAGCGACAGGTCGTGGTTGCCCAGCACCACTACGCTGTGCGCGCGCAGCGAGTGGACCAGGCGGAGGGTTTCCAGCGACTGCCCGCCACGGTTGACCAGGTCGCCGCAGAACCAGAGCTTGTCGCTGGCGGGGTCGAAGCGCAGCCGTTCCAGCAGGCGCTGGGTCGCGTCGTAGCAGCCTTGCAGGTCGCCGATGGCCCAGACGCTCATGGCCGGGCCCCCATCAGTGCAGGGTCCGTGGGATGGAGAGGCTGAACGGCGCGATTGGCGCATCGAAACGGGTGCCATCGTCGGCGAGCATGTCGTAGCTGCCCTGCATGGTGCCGTGCGCGGTCTCCAGCACGGCGCCGGAGGTGTATTCGAAATCTTCGCCGGGGCGCAGCCAGGGCTGCTCGCCGACCACGCCTTCGCCGCGGACTTCCTGGACCTTGCCGTTGGCGTCGGTGATCAGCCAGTGGCGGCCGAGCAGGCGTGCCGGCACCCGGCCAAGATTGCGGATATGGATGGTGTAGGCGAAAACGAAGCGTCCGTCCTCGGGTGCGGATTGATCGTCGAGGAAACGGGTGGCTACGTCGATATCGATGGCGTAGTCGGCAGGGCTCATGCCGACAGTGTATGCAAAGCCGCCGCCGGGTTCGACCTATCCGGCGGCCGGGAGATTGGCGAGACGGACGAAACCGGCGACTTCCACCTGTTCGGCGCGTGCATCCGCACGCAGTCCGGCGGCTTCGATCTGGTCCGTGTCGCAGACGCTCGAGAGCGCGTTGCGCAGGGTCTTGCGGCGTTGGCCGAAGGCAGCGCGCACCACCTCGGCGAAGCGTCGCGGGTCGTGGACGCCGATGTCCTCCGGTGCGCGTGGAACCAGACGCACCACCGCCGAATCCACCTTCGGTGGCGGCCGGAAAGCCGCAGGCGGCACGTCGAACAGCGGCGTGACCGCGCAATACGCCTGCAGCATCACGCTCAGGCGCCCATAGACCTTGCTGCCCGGTCCGGCGGCCATGCGGTCCACCACTTCCTTCTGCAGCATGAAGTGCATGTCGCGGACCACCGATGCATGCTCGAGTGCGTGGAACAGGATCGGCGAGGACAGGTTGTAGGGCAGGTTGCCGACCAATCTCAGTTTTTCCTCGCCGGCCAGGCGGGTGAAATCCACCGCCAGCACATCCTTGTGGATCACGGTGAGCCGGCCAACCCCATGGGCGGCTTCGGACAATGGCGTGACCAGGTCGCGATCGAACTCGATCGCGGTGAGTTCGCCGTGCTTGCGCAGCAGCGGCAGGGTGATCGCGCCCTGGCCGGGGCCGATCTCCACCAGGCGGTCGCCGGGCTGCGGGTTCACCGCCAGCACGATCATGTCGATCATGCCGCGGTCGATCAGGAAGTGCTGTCCGAGGGATTTCTTCGGCGGGGCCTTGAAGTTCATCCGGCGAGTTTACGTCGCGCGGCGATGCGCGCGCAGGTTTCCACCGCGGCGAACAGGCTGGATGGATCGGCGACACCCTTGCCGGCGATTTCCAGCGCGGTGCCATGGTCCACCGCGACGCGTGGATAAGGCAGGCCCAGGGTCAGGTTCACCGCGCGTTCGAAGCCGCTGTATTTCAGCACCGGAAGGCCCTGGTCGTGGTACATGGCCAGCACCGCATCGAAGCCGGCGAGCTTCTGCGGCAGGAACGCGGTGTCTGCCGGCAAGGGACCGACCAGTTGCATGCCTTGCCCGCGCAATGCGGCCAGCACCGGTTCGATCACCTCGATCTCTTCGCAGCCCAGGTGTCCGGCCTCGCCTGCGTGCGGGTTCAACCCCAGCACCGCGATGACCGGCTCGGGAATGCCGAAGTCCTCGCGCAACGCGCGATGGGTGATGCGCAGGGCGCGGGCCAGGCTGTCCGCGTTCACCGCATCGGCCACCGCACGCAACGGCAGGTGGGTGGTGACCAGCGCTACCCGCACGATGTCGTTGGCCAGCATCATCACCACGTCGCAGTTGGCGCGTCCTGCCAGCAATTCGGTGGTGCCGATGTAGGCGATGCCACCGGCGTTGATCGCAGCCTTGTGCACGGGGCCAGTGACCAGGCCGTCGAGTTCGCCGCGCAGGCAGGCGTCGGAAGCCTCATTCAGTGCGGCGATCACGGCAACGGCGTTGCGTGGATCGGTGCTGCCGAAATGGTTTGCGCCCGCGTTGGGGATGGGATGCAGGCTCAGTTCGCCTGGAGCGCTGGCGGTTTCGTGCCCAGCCAGCAGGCGCAGCGGCAAGGACAGCCGGCTGGCCGCGGCGTGCAGGGTTTCGGGGTCGGCATAAGCCAGCAAACGGCAATCGCTGCGCGGCTGCTGCGCCAGTCGCACGCATAACTCGGGGCCGATGCCAGCCGGCTCGCCTGGTACCAGCGCGAGCCGCGGGGTCAATTCAACCGCCGCTGGGGGCAGCGGCTTTGTCGCCGATGCGGAAGTCGACATAGGCTTCGCCACGCAACTCCTGCAGATAGCGGTTGTATTCGTCTTCCAGCTTGCGGCGGCCGATGGTCTCGCGGACCTGGGCGCGCTGGTTGGCATTGGTGACGTCGGCCTGGCGCGAACCGATGCGCTGCAGGATGTGCCAGCCAGCCTCGGTGCGGAACGGCGCGGAGACCTGGCCATCGCTGGTGCCGGTCACCTGCTGGCCGAAGGCCGGACCGAAGGCGTCGGCTTCGAACCAGCCCAGGTCGCCGCCCTCGCCCTTGCTGTTGGCATCTTCGGAAGACTCCTTGGCCACTTCCACGAAATCGGCGCCGCCTTCGATGCGCGCGCGCAGGGTGTCGATCTTGGCCTTGGCTGCCGCCACGTCCTGCACGGGGGTGACGCGGACCAGGATGTGGCGGGCGTTGTACTGGGTCACCGTGCGTGCGGCGGCCTGGCTGCTGTCGCGTACTTCCACCAGCTTCAGCAACTGGAAGCCACTGGGACCGCGCAAGGGGCCCACAGTCTGGCCCGGGGTCATGCCCTTGAGCATTTCCGAGAACGCCGCCGGGATCTCGTCCGGGCTGCGCCAGCCCAGGTCGCCTCCTTCCAGGGCATTGGGGCTGTCGGAATAGCGCACCGCAGCAGCGGCGAAGTCGATCTCGCCCTTGTCGACCAGGCCCTTCACGCCGAGGATCTTCTTTTCGCCGGTGGCGATCTGTTCCGCCGTGGCGCCCTCGGGCAGGCCGACCAGGATATGCGCCAGGTGGTACTGCGTGCCGGCGGAGGCCTGGGTCGCGAGGGCGGCGTCGATTTCGGCTTCGCTGACCTGGATGCGGCTCTGGCCGAAGCTCTGGCGCAGGCGTTGCACGGTGATTTCATCGCGGATCGAATTGCGGAATTCCGCAAACGAGAGGCCCTCGCCAGCCAGCCGCTCGCGCAAGGCGTCGACGGAGACGCCGTTCTGCTGGGCTACGGCGGCGACCGCGTTGTTCAATTCGTTGTCGCTGACCCGGATGCCCGTGTCGGCGGCGCGGGCCACCTGCAGTTTCACCAGCACCAGGCGCTCCAGCACCTGCCGCTCCAGCACGTCGCGCGGGGGCAACTGGCCGGGTTGGTTGGCGTACTGTGCGGTGACGTTTTTCACCGCGCGGTCCAGCTCGCTTTGCAGGATCACCTCTTCATCGACCACGGCGGCGATGCGATCGAGGGGTTGCAGGTTCTGCGCGGCCACGGGCGTGGCAAGCATCAAGGCCGCGAGCAGGCCAGCGAGGAGCA
>JAKFDG010000016.1:0-4016 GCA_036677285.1 Pseudoxanthomonas sp. | reverse complement strand
GGCGTGTGGCTGACCGGCGGCGACAACAACGTGTTCGTGCAGGTCGGCCTGGTGGTGCTGATGGGCCTGGCGTGCAAGAACGCGATCCTGATCGTCGAGTTCGCCCGCGAACTGGAAATGCAGGGCAAGGGCATCGTCGAATCCGCGCTGGAAGCGTGCCGCCTGCGCCTGCGCCCCATCGTCATGACCTCGGTGGCGTTCATCGCCGGCACCGTGCCGCTGGTGCTGTCGCATGGCGCCGGTGCGGAAGTACGCTCGGTCACCGGCATCACCGTGTTCGCCGGCATGCTGGGCGTAACCTTGTTCGGCCTGTTCCTGACCCCGGTGTTCTACGTCGCCCTGCGCAAGCTGTCGGGTCGTCCGCTGGTCCAGCACGGCGAGTCCACCATCCCGTCATCGCACGCGGTGCAGGCCTGATCGCGAAAGCAGGAATCGGATAGCGCCGGTTGGCGGCGCGACCAATCATATCGATCGCATGGGCGGCGCCAATCCGCCGCCCGACACCAGCTACTCCCCCATGAATTCGGAGCTTCCCCCATGAGCAACACATCCAAGACCGCACTCGTTACCGGCGCCACCCGCGGCATCGGTTTTGAAACCGTGCGCCAGCTGGCCCAGACCGGCGTGCACACCCTGCTGGCCGGGCGCGATCGCGCCAAGGCCGTCGAAGCGGCGTTGAAACTGCAGGCCGAAGGACTGCCGGTGGAAGCGATAGTGCTCGACGTGACCGACACCGCCAGCATCGCCGCGGCCGCTGACGAGGTGGCGAAGAAGTACGGCCATCTGGACATCCTGGTCAACAACGCCGGCATCCTGCGCGACGAGCAGGGCAAGAAGATCTCGGAACAGACCTTGCACGCCTGGCGCGAGACCTTCGACACCAACCTGTTCGGCCTGATCGCCGTCACCCAGTCGTTCCTGCCGCTGCTGCACAAGTCGCCGGCCGGACGCATCGTCAACGTCTCCAGCCTGCTGGGTTCGATGACGCTGCACAGCGATCCTTCGTCGCCGATCTACGACTTCAAGATTCCCGCCTACAACGTTTCCAAGAGCGCGGTGAACGCCTGGACCGTGCAGCTGGCCTACGAACTGAAAGACAGCAAGGTAAAGGTCAACACCATCCATCCGGGTTACGTAAAGACCGACATGAACGCGGGAGAAGGCGAGATCGACGTACCGGACGGCGCCAGGACCAGCGTCGCCCTGGCGCTGATCGACGATGCCGGTCCCAACGGATCGTACCGCTACCTCGACAACGTCCTTCCCTGGTGAAGAACGGATCCAGGAACACATCCTGCGTGCCACGCGCGCGCCAACGGAGCAGATCATGAGCAACGACAACGACAAAATCGCGCTGGTCACCGGCGCAACCCGCGGCATCGGCCTGGAAACGGTCCGCCAGCTCGCCAGCGGCGGTGTGCATACGCTGTTGGCCGGACGCGACCTGGACAAGGCCCGTGAGGCCGCCCAGGCGCTGCAATCGGAAGGACTGCCGGTGGAAGCCATCGCGCTGGATGTAAGCGATACCGCCAGCATCGCAGCGGCTGCCAAGCAGGTCGAAGACAGCCACGGCCGGCTGGATATCCTGGTCAACAACGCCGGCATCTTCAAGGACGACCTCGCCAAGTCGCCTTCCGAGCAGAGCCAGGAAACCTGGCGCGAGACCTTCGACACCAATCTGTTCGGCATGGTGGCCGTCACCCAGGCCTTGCTGCCGCTGTTGCGGCGTGCGCCGGCCGCACGCATCGTCAATCTTTCCAGCAGCCTCGCTTCGCTGGCGTTCCATAGCGACCCGGGTTCGGAGTTCTACGACTTCAAGGTCCCGGCCTACAACGTGTCCAAGACCGCGGTCAATGCGTGGACCGTCCAACTGGCTTATGAGCTGCGCGATACGGCGATCAAGGTCAACGCCGCTGATCCGGGTTCGGTGAAGACCGACATGAACGGCAACGGGCAGCTTGAACTGGCCGATGGCGCCAGCACCAGCGTGGGCTTGGCGCTGCTCGGCGACGCGGGCCCGACCGGCACGTTCCAACATCGCGGCGAGGTGCTGCCATGGTGATGCGTACTCTCACGGTTGCCGTGGCCAGCGTGTTGCTGGCGGCATGCACCGTAGGCCCGGACTACGTCAGACCGGACTTGCCGCCGGTTGACCAGTTCTCCAACGGCGCATCGCCGCAGGTAGCGCAGGAAGTGGCGCCTGCGGTGGACCTGGAGTTCTGGCGCAGCTTCGGTGATCCGGTGCTCGAGCAGCTGGTCGACGAAGCCCTGCTTTCCAACCACGATCTGCGCATCGCACTGGCGCACTACGAAGAGGCCAACGCCCTGCTGCGCAATTCGAAGTTCGATCAGCTGCCCACGCTGAGCGCGAATGCCGAAGCCAGCAGCACGCGCAGCAGCGCCGACCAGTTGCCGGGCGTCGATCGGGCAGGGCGCGACGTCGACCATCAGTACAGCGCAGGCATCGGTGCATTGTGGGAGCTGGATTTCTTCGGCCGCATCCGCCGCGGCATCGAAGCGCAACGCGCCGGGACCGAAGCCAGCGCCGCCGACCTGGCTGCGGTGCAGGTGGTGCTGGTGGGCGACCTGGCGGAAACCTATTTCCGCCTGCGTGGCCTGCAGGAACAATTGCGCATCGCCCAGCGCAACGCCGACAACCAGGCGGAAACCCTGCGCCTGATCGAGCTGCGCAGCACTGCCGGCATGAGCAGTTCCTTCGAAGTGGATCGTGCACGCACCCAGCTCGAAGCCACGCGTTCGCGCGTTCCCGCGCTGCAATCGGCGGTCGCGGTTTCCACCCATCGCATCGCGGTGCTGGTGGGACGCACGCCGGAAACGGTACTGGCGGGACTCGACACGGCCACGCCGCTGCCCTCGTTGCCGGAAACCGTCGCCACCGGCACGCCGGCGGAACTGTTGCGTCGCCGTCCCGACGTGACCGCGGCCGAGCGCAGGCTGGGTGCGGCCACCGCACGCATCGGCGTGGCCACTGCGGACCTGTTCCCGCGCTTCACCCTGGGCGGGCTGATCGGCACCCAGGCGCTGGATGCCGGCGCCTTGTTCGAGCGCGACAGCGAGACCCGGCTGATCGCGTTCGGCATCGACGGCTCCTTCCTCAATGTCGGCCGGGTGCGTGCGCGCATCGCCGCGGCGAATGCGGCCACCGCGGCCGATCTCGCGGCGTACGAACAGACCGTGCTCCTGGCGTTGGAGGAAACCGAGAACGCGCTGGTGCGTGTTTCGCGCAGCGCACAGGAGAACGCCCACCTCGAGCAGGCTGCAGCTGCTGGGGCGCGCGCGACGTCAGTGGCACGCGTGCGTTTCGAACACGGCGCGATCGACGTGCTGGATGTGCTGGAAGCCGAACGCGCCAGCCTCCAGGCCGAGGACGAGTTCGCCCAGGGCAGGGTGCGCAATACCGTCGCCGTGGTGTCCCTGTACAAGGCGCTGGCGGGCGGCTGGCCGAAGTACGTGCCCGAGGAAAGCATCACCGCAAATTGACTCTCTTGCGGGACGACATGGTGCATTTCCCAAATATAATTCCATAATCAGAACAATCAATAGAGTTCGGGCACCTTACGCAGCCAGCGGGGTGCCCTCATTCTTTGCGCTCCCGAGATTGAGGAGTGCGACATGATCACCTTGAGACCCGCTGGCGAACGCGGCCACGCCGACCATGGCTGGCTGGATTCCTGGCACAGCTTTTCCTTCGCCGGTTACCGGGACGACGACCATGTCCACTGGGGCCCGTTACGCGTGATCAACGAAGACCGCATCGCCGCCGGCCGCGGTTTCGGCGAACACGGCCACCGCGACATGGAGATCATCAGCTATGTGCTGGATGGTGCACTGGGGCACAAGGATTCCATGGGCACCAGTTCCAGCATCGTGCCGGGCGACGTGCAGCGGATGAGCGCAGGCACCGGCGTGCAGCATTCCGAATACAACTACAGCGAATCGGGCCAGACCCATTTCCTGCAGATCTGGATCATCCCCGATACCCAGGGCGTGGCGCC
>JAKFDG010000015.1:0-8941 GCA_036677285.1 Pseudoxanthomonas sp. | reverse complement strand
TACGACCTGGCCGGCTCCAGCAGCCATATCCACAATTCGCTGTGGAGCGCGAAAGGCAACAAGCCGCTGTTCCTGGATGCGAAGGCGGAATACGGCATGTCCGAACTGATGCGCGCCTGGGTGGCGGGACAAGTGAAGTACGCGCGCGACATCACCTGGTTCCTGGCGCCTTACATCAACTCGTACAAGCGCTTCCAGGCCGGCACCTTCGCGCCGACCAAGGCGATCTGGAGCGTGGACAACCGCACCGCAGGCTTCCGCCTGTGCGGCGAAGGCGGCAAGGGCATCCGCATCGAATGCCGCATCGGCGGCGCCGACCTAAACCCCTACCTGGCCTATGCCGCACTGATCGCGGCGGGACTGGCCGGCATCGACGAAAAACTGAAGCTGGGCAAGCCCTTCGCTGGCGACGCCTACGGTGGCGAGAAACTCTCGGAAGTGGCGAAGACCCTGCGCGACGCCACCGACGCGTTGCGCGGTTCGAAGATGCTGCGCAAGGCGTTGGGCGACGAAGTGGTCGATCACTACGTGCACACGGCCGAGTGGGAACAATTCGAATACGATCGCCGGGTGACCGACTGGGAAGTGCGGCGAGGGTTCGAGCGGTACTGAAACCTCGCATTTCCTGTGGGAGCGACGTAAGTCGCGACAAACCGTCACCGCCAACCGTGGCCCGATCGCGACTGACGTCGCTCCCACATTCCCCAACAATACCGAGGACTGAATGAGCAACGAAGTAAAACTGGTCTCCCCCGTCGACGGCCGCGTCTATGCCGAACGCAGCTACGCGAGCGACGAGACCGTGGTCGCCGCACTGGATGCCGCGACGCGGGCGCAACGCGCCTGGAAGAAAGTCCCGCTGGCCGAGCGCGCGGGCTACTGCACGGCGGCGGTGGACGCATTGCTGGCGATGCGCGAGGAGATCGCGCCGGAGATCGCCTGGCAGATGGGCCGCCCGGTGCGTTACGGCGCCGGCGAACTGCGCGGGCTCGAGGAGCGCGCACGGCACATGATCGCGATCGCGCCTGAAGTGCTGGCGGACATCGATTCGGGAGAAAAAGTGGGCTTCAGGCGTTTCATTCGCCGCGAACCGCTGGGCACCGTGTTCGTGATCGCACCCTGGAATTACCCCTACCTGACCGCGGTGAATTCCATCATTCCGGCGTTGATGGCCGGCAACGCGGTGATCCTGAAGCACGCCACCCAGACCCTGCTGGTGGGCGAGCGCTTCCAGCACGCCTTCGAGCAGGCTGGATTGCCGTCCGGCCTGTTCCGCAACCTATTGCTGGACCACGAACAGTCGGCGCGGGTGATCGGTTCGGGACGTGTTCACCAGGTCAACTTCACTGGTTCTGTCGCTGGTGGACAGGCGATGGAGCGCGCCGCCTCCGGTCATTTCCTCGGCCTGGGCCTGGAACTGGGAGGCAAGGATCCAGCCTACGTGCGCCACGATGCGGATCTCGCCTTCGCAGTGGAGAACCTGGTCGATGGCAGCTTCTTCAACTCCGGCCAGAGTTGCTGCGGGATCGAACGCATCTACGTCGACCGTGGTGTGTATCCGGAATTCGTGGAACGTTTCGCCGAGATGACCCGCGGGTACGTACTGGGCAATCCGCTGGAGGAAGCGACCACGCTGGGGCCGCTGGTGAAGGCTTCCAGCGCCGACTTCGTGCGTGGACAGATCGCCGAGGCCATCGCCGGTGGCGCGCGCGCGTTGGTCGACGCCAGCGCCTTCAGCGCGGATGCGATCGGCACGCCGTACCTGGCGCCACAGGTGCTGGTCGACGTCGACCATTCGATGTCGGTGATGCGCGAGGAGAGTTTCGGCCCGGTGGTGGGCATCATGCCGGTCGATGGGGACACGCAGGCCTTGCAACTGATGAACGACAGTCCGTACGGCCTCACCGCTTCTGTGTGGACGCGCGATCTGGATGCCGCGGAACGCATCGGCGACGACATCGCCACCGGCACCGTGTACATGAACCGTTGCGACTACCTCGATCCGTCACTGGCCTGGACCGGGGTCAAGCACACCGGACGCGGCGCGACCTTGTCCCGCGTCGGGTATGAAACGCTGACACGGCCAAAATCCTTCCACCTGCGCCACGACATCACGAAATGAGCTGCCCGACATGACCGTCCGCTCCAACTGGAACTACCCTACGCCGATACGTTTCGGTGCAGGGCGCATCAGCGAACTGGCCGAAGCCTGCCTGGCCAGTGGCATCCGCAAGCCGCTGCTGGTGACCGATGCCGGCCTGGCCCACGCGCCGATCACCCTCAATGCATTCGCATCGTTGCGCGCCGCCGGACTCGATGCGGAGCTGTTCTCCGACCTGAAACCCAATCCGGTCGAAGCCAACCTCAACGCCGGCCTGCTCGCGTATCGCGATGGCGGCCACGATGGCGTGGTGGCCTTCGGCGGCGGCAGCGGCCTGGACACCGGCAAGCTGATCGCCTTCATGAGCGGGCAGTCGCGTCCGGTCTGGGATTACGAGGACATCGGCGACTGGTGGACGCGCGCCGATCCCGATGGCATCGCTCCGATCATCGCCGTGCCGACCACCGCCGGCACCGGCTCGGAAGTCGGCCGCGCCGGTGTGCTAACCGATGAAGCCACCCACACCAAGAAGATCATCTTCCATCCGAAGATGATGCCGCGAGTGGTGATCTGCGATCCGGAACTCACCGTCGGCATGCCGGCGAAGATCACCGCTGGCACCGGCATGGATGCGTTGTCACATTGCCTGGAAGCGTACTGCGCGCCCGGCTTCCATCCGCTGGCCGACGGCATCGCGGTGGAGGGCATGCGTTTGGTGAAGAACGCCCTGCCCCGCGTGTATGCACAACCGGACGACATCGAAGCGCGTGGCGACATGATGGCCGCCGCCGCGATGGGCGCCACCGCCTTCCAGAAGGGGCTTGGCGGCATGCACGCGCTGTCGCATCCGGTCGGTGCGCTGTACGACACCCATCACGGCATGACCAATGCGGTGTTCATGCCCTACGTGCTGGCGTTCAACCGTAGCGCGATCGAGGAACGCATCACGCGCCTGGCCGCGTACCTGCAACTGCCGCGCACGGACTTCACCGGTTTCCTCGATTTCATCCTGGACCTGCGCGCGAAGCTGGGCGTGCCACACTCGCTGCCGGAATTCGGCGTGGACGGGAATCGCGCGGGCGAGATCGCGAAGATGGCGGAGGCCGATCCGTCGGCGGGCGGGAATCCGGTGAAGTTCGATGCGGCAGCAGCAGCGAAGGTGTTTGATGCGGCGTTGAGCGGACGTTTGTAGCCCAGGGGACAACGCCGCTACCGCATCAACACCACTTCCTCGGCCGAAGTCGGATGGATGGCGATCGTTTCATCCAGGTCGCGTTTGGTGATGCCCCGCTTCAACGCCACCGCGAACCCCTGCAGGATCTCGTCGGCGCCCTCGCCCAGCAGATGGACGCCGACCACGCGCTCCTCTTCACCCACGCAGACCAGCTTGAACAGGCTGCGCTGCGGCGAGTCGGCGAGCGCATGCAGCATCGGTCGGAAACGGGCGCGGTAGGTCTTCACCGCATCGCCATGACGTTCGCGCGCCTGCGCTTCGGTCAGGCCAACCATGCCCAGCGGCGGATGCGCGAAGACCACCGTGGCTACATTGTTGTAGTCGAGCCTGGCGTCGGGCTTCCCACCGAATAATCGATCCATCAGACGACGCGCGGCGGCGATGGCGACCGGAGTGAGTGCGAGCTGGCTGCTGACATCGCCGACCGCATGCACGTTGGGGGCGCTGGTGCTCTGGAATTCGTCGACGACGACATGGCCCCTGGCATCCAGCTCCACGCCGATCGACTCCAGCCCCATATCGCCACTGTTGGGGCTGCGCCCAGTGGCGAAGATCAGACTGTCGAAAGGTTCGCTCGCGTTGCCCGACCGGTCGAGCACACGCACACAGTCGCCGCCCACGCTTTCAACCAACGTCACCTCATGGCCGAAATGAGCGTGGATGCCATGCTGCCTGCAGTTCTCCACCAGTTCCGTGGTGAGTTCCTGGTCGAACGATTCGAGCAGGCCCTTGCCGCGCACGAACAGTTCGACCTGGCTACCGAGTGCCTGCAGAATCCCGGCCAGTTCGATCGCGATATAGCCCCCGCCCACGATCGCCACGCGGCCGGGCGCATCGCAGAGATTGAAGAAATCATCGGACACCAGTCCAAGCTCCGCGCCGGGGATGTCGGGACGCTTCGGTTTTCCGCCGGTGGCGATGAGCAGGTGCGTGCCGGTCACGCGCAGGCCCTGGTGCGTCTGCACCGTATGCGCATCGACGATGCGCCCACGGCACGGCATGTGCACCACCTTGGCTTCATCCAGACGGTTGCGATAGCTGTCGTGGATGCCGGCGATATAGCGCTGGCGGTGGACCACGAACTCGCGCCAATCCAGCTTCGGCGGCGGCAGACCGAAGCCGAGGCGCGAAGCCATGTCGATGTGCTGCGACAGTTCCGCCGCCAGCCACATCGCTTTCTTCGGCACGCAGCCGACATTGACGCAGGTGCCGCCGAATTCACCGGGCTCGAGCAACGCAACACGCGCGCCATGCGAAGCCGCGCGGAATGCGCCGGCCAAACCGCCGGAACCACCGCCGATCACCACCAGGTCGTAGTCGTGTGTGCTCATGGGAAACGCTCCATGCGGTAGGGCGCAGGATCGATCGCAGTCGTTCGCCCCGTGATCAGGTCGGCCATCAATTGCCCACTGGCCGCGCTCATGCTGACCCCGAGCATGCCATGCCCGGTAGCCAGCCAGACATGAGGATGCTTCGGCGCGCGCCCCAGTACCGGCAAGTCGTCCCAGGTCATCGGTCGCCACCCGTACCAGCGCTCCTCCACCTGGGCGCCAACCGGTTCATGCAGGTATTCGGCCGCCGCGCGTTCCAGGGCCGCCAGGCGCACGGTATTGAGGCTGTGGTCGTAGCCGGAGAATTCCATCGTGCTGCCCAACCGGAAACCGCTGTCCCACGCGGTCACGCAAACCGAGCGATCCTTCAGCACCATCGCATGGCGTGGCACCAGCGAGGGTCGCGAATAGGTGATCGAATACCCCTTGCCCGGCTGGATCGGCAGGTTCAATTCCAGCGTCCGCAACAAGCCTGGCGACCATGCGCCCAGCGCGACCACCACTTCACGGCCACTGCGTGGACCCTTTGTGGTCCCCGCATCGACGCCATCGGCCGCTGGCTGCAGCGATTGCACCAGGCAATGTTCCTCGATGATGCCACCGCGCTCGCGCACCACGCGCGCCAGCTCGGCCACGTAACGGTCCGGACGCAGGCGCGCGTCACCGGGAAAACGCACGGCGCCGACCACGCCGGGTTTCAGCGCCGGATCGGAACGCAGGTAATCCGCACCAGCGATGACCTCACTGGCGATACCGAACTCGAGCAGGGCCTCGCATTCGGTGACGTAGTGCTCGAAGTTGCCCTGCTCGCGGAACACGTAGTCGAGCCCCTCCTCGGCAAACTCGCAATCCAGCCCATGGCGGTCGATCCAGGCGGCCAGTCGGATACGCGAGTCGTTGAGGATCGCCGAACGCGAGCGCGCACTCTGGCGCCAGTCGCGCACGTTGCAACGCGCGGCGAAGTGCGCGAGCCAGCGCCACAGCACCGGATCCAGGCGCGGTTTGAGGTACAGAGGCGCATCCGGCGTGAACATCCAGCGCAGCCCGCGCACGACCATGCCCGGCGCTGCCAGCGGCGGTGCGTGGCTGGGGGTGATGGTGCCGCAATTGCCATGCGAAGCACCGCAACCGATGGTCCCGGCTTCGAGTACGCGCACGCCGCGGCCGGCTTCGATCAGCGCCAGCGCCGTGGCCAGGCCGATCACGCCGCCGCCGATTATCAGTACGTCATCGCGTGGGGGATTCACCGCAATAGTGTATGCGGATCACGCCAGATGCAGACGCATCGGCTGCGGCTTCAGATAGGTCAGCGAACGCCACAACCATTCCATCGGACCGAAGCGGAACCGCTGCAGCCACCACCGGCTCAGCACGACCTGCGCGGTGAACAGCGCCAGCACGAACGGCACCTGCCAGGCGCGCGCGAGCTGTTCGAAATGTCCCAGCCCGTAGCGGTAGAAGATCAATGTGCAGACCAGCGACTGCAGCAGGTAGTTGGTCAGGGCCATGCGCCCGGCCGGCGCCAGCCAAGCCAGTTTCGGCGCCCATGCCGGCGATTGCAGGCCACGCACGATCCACCCCAGGTAACCCAGCGACATCAGCACGCTGCCGAGCATGCTCAGCGCGAACGCAACGCCGAAAACCAGATTGATTTCGTCCAGGTCCATGGTCGGTTGCAGCGCGAATGAACCCAGCATCAGCGCCAGCCCTACGGGCAGCGCCACGTAGCGCAACCATTTGAACAGTCTCTGATGATTGCCGGGCTGCGCGATGGCGTCGCTCTTCACGAACCACGCCCCCAGCAGGAACATCGCGAACACCTGCGCGCCGACCACCGGCAGGTTGCTCATCATGAAACCGAGATCCCTGGCCCGCTGCGCCGTCGCCTGCAGGAAGCTGCCGTCGCCATAAGCCTGGCGCTGGCCTTCCAGCAGCGCGTGGATCACTTCGCCCTGCCCGGCCATGGCCTTGTTCCATTCCGTCGCCGCTTCGGGAGCCAACTGCATGGCCGAACCCAGCGCGCCCAGCGCCAGCATCAGGCCCGAAGGCGCCAGGTAGGCCAGCGCCGCCAGCCACGGCAGCCAGCGCTGCGGCACGTCGCGGAACGCCAGCAGGAAGAACGACAGCAAGGCGTACGACACCAGGATGTCGCCCGACCAGATCAGCAGGGCATGCACCAGGCCGATGCCCAGCAGCACCAGGCCACGCCGCCAGTACACGCCGGCTAAAGGACGCCCACCCGTTTCCGCACGCCGTGCCATCACTGCGAAACCCATGCCGAACAACAGCGAGAACAGGACGTAGAACTTGCCCTGCACGAAGACGTAGATCAGCGCGTCGACCCAGCGATCGACCCCGGCCAAGGCCGGATCCACGCCCATCAACGCGACCATTAGCGGACCGGCCATGCCCTCGATGTTCATCAGCAGGATGCCGAGCAGCGCGAGTCCGCGTACCACGTCCAGGGCCTGGATGCGTTCGGAATACGAAATCGGGGCCAGTGATGGCGGCGGTGTCGCGCTCATGATTTCCCCCGGGTCGTTCCCGAATTAGAACATGCACCATCACGACCGCTGGGTGCCATTCTTGGCCGCAAATGGAAACGGCCCGCCGAAGCGAGCCGTCCGACCGCACACAAGCCCGATGCGGACTCAGTGGTGGTGACCGCCCTCGCCATGCACGTGTCCGTGTTCCAGTTCCTCGGCCGTGGCTTCGCGCACTTCCACGATCTCCACGTCGAAATGCAGCTCCTTGCCGGCCATCGGGTGATTGAGGTCGACGTCGACCACGCTCATGCCGACCTTCTGGATGGTGACCGCGCGCGGCCCGAAGTTGGTTTGCAGCACCACCTGCATGCCCGGCTCCAGTTTCTGGTTGCCGAAATGCTTCTTCGGCACGCGCTGGCCCAGGCCGTCGCGGCGCTCGCCATAGGCATCGGCGGCGGCCACGTCCACGCCGAAGCTGTCGCCGGCTTCGCGGTCCTGCATGGCCGCTTCCAGGCCGGGAATGATGTTGCCGTGGCCGATCAGGATGGCCAGCGGCTCGCGATCCCTGGAGCTCTCCAGCGATTCCTGGCCCTGTTCGGACACGGTGTAGTGGAAACGGACCACGCTGTCTTTTGCGATTTTCATGCTGGACTCTGGCTGGGCTGCGCTCGCGGTAAGGAGGGGCGAGTGCAGGCGGGCGGCTTGTGGGCCGCAGGGGATTGCGGTCACTATTGGCCGCAATGAAGGCCGCGCATTATCCCGGCTTGCCGGGCCACACGCCAGTTGCCGCCCGTTCCCGGGATAGGCGCGGCATCCTGTTTTGCAGCGTCGTCCTGTTGCTGAGCCTGGGCTTGGGCGCCTGCGGAGGCGGTGACAACGTCCGTCGATCCGCCCCACCGCCGGTGACGCAGCGCGCCTGGCCACAGGTGAGACCCGCCGATCCGGTTGCCGCCAATGCGGTGCTGATGCGGGCCATCGGCCTGGTCGGCACGCCCTATCGCTATGGCGGCAACACCCCGGATTCGGGCTTCGACTGCAGTGGCCTGGTCACTTATGTCTACCGCGACATGCTCGACCTACGCCTGCCGCGTACTTCACGCGAACTGGCCGAGGCCCAGGGGCCACGCATCGCCCCGGAGAAACTCGCTGCCGCCGACCTGGTGTTCTTCGGCAGCCGCGGCAACGTCACCCACGTGGGCATCTACGTGGGCGAAGGGCGGTTCGTGCACGCCCCCAGCACCGGTGGCACGGTGCGGCTGGATCACCTGGACGGGCATTACTGGCGAGACCATTATTCCGGCGCCAAGCGCGTCCTGAACTGAAACTGTGACCGACTTCGCGTTCAATTAACAAGTTGCTAACGCTTTGTGAACCTTGTGAGGGACAGATGAAGGCATCATCGCGGCTTCGTTAGCTAAACAGACCTCCGCGTGACGACCGACGACCTGCCTTCAGGCCAGCCAGCCGCCCGCCGCCCCCAGCTTCGGGGCGTGACCCGTAGCCTCTTCTGCACCGTGGCGCTTTGCCTGGCCAGCCTCTCGGCCCAGGCCCAGAACGCGCCCATCGAAGTCCAGCCGGAAGCCATCGCCAAGCCTGCAGTGGTGGTGGCCAGCGACGTCGTAATCACCGAAACCAAGGCCGCCGCCATTGGCAGGGCTCCGGCTTCGCCCGTCAGCGTGCGGGAGAAGGCTGCGGAAGCCGCTGCCGCCACCCTGACCGCACTGCTCCCGCGTTTGGCTGCCAGCGACACCATGCCACTCATGGACCGTTCGGCCATGTTCGCCGGCGA
>JAKFDG010000014.1:0-1672 GCA_036677285.1 Pseudoxanthomonas sp. | reverse complement strand
GACGTGGACGCCATCGACATTGCCGTCGCGCTGGACAGCTGGCATCCCACGGCCGGCACACGGCTGACCGGTGTGCGCAACCACTATCGACGTCTGGTGGTCACGGGCGGAAGACTCGAGCCTCTTGCCGATCCACCGCCGTCGCGGGAATGGACATTTCCGGCGCCCTTCGGAACGCAGGACGTGGTCGAACTACCCTTGTCCGAGATCATCACCCTCTCGCGCCACGTGCGCAGCGCCGAAGTGCATTCGCACATGAACCTCGCGCCGCTCAGGGACCTGCGCGACCCGCGCACGCCGCCGCCTGCTCCCACCGACGAACATGGGCGCTCCTCGCAGATCTTCGTTGTCGACACCACGGTGCGTAGAGGCGGTCAGACGCGCCACGCCACCGCGCAAGGGCGCGACATCTATGCGGTCACCGCACCACTGGTGGTGGAAGCACTGCAACGCATCAGCGAGGGACGCTGCAAGGCAATCGGAGTGTTGGCACCCGGCGAGAGTTTCGATGCGCGAGACTTCCTCGGATCGTTGCCAGCGCTGCAGCTCTCTTTCGCGACCGGATGATGGCAGCGCGATTGCAGGCAACGCCGCAGTTCAGAACCCGTAGCGCAGGAAGCCGCCATCCACCGCGATGCATTCGCCGGTGATGTAGCTGGCCGCGGGCAGGCATAGGAACGCGACCGCGGCGGCGACCTCCTCCGGTTCGCCGATGCGCCCCATCGGGGTGCGATCGATCACTTCCTCGTAGTAATCCTGGTTGGCGAGCTTTCCCGAGGTGCGGCGGGTACGGATGTACCAGGGCGCGACCGCGTTGACGCGTACGCCGTCCTCGGCCCATTCCACTGCGAGATTGCGGGTAAGTTGCTGCAGTGCGGCCTTGGTCATGCCGTAGGGCGCACCGCTGCGCACCGCGGTGATGCCGGACACGCTGCCGACGTTGACGATGCTGGAAACCGCATGCTTGGTGAGCAGCGGGTGCGCGTAACGCGAGAGTTCGAAGGCCGAGAACAGGTTGATCTCGAAGATCCCCCGCCATTCTTCCTCGGTGTAATCCACCGTGGCCTTGGTCAGATTCCCGCCGGCATTGTTGACCAGGATGTTGAGCCCTTCGGCGTGGTCCTCCACCCAGTCCAGGATTTCGCGGCGATCCTCGTCGTCGGCGACGTCGGCGGCCATGCAATGGATGCCGCGATCGGGGAATTCCTCGGCGAGTTCGTCGCGCACTGTTTCCAGCGCGTCGGCGTCGCGCGCGACCAGCATCACCTCGGCGCCGAAGCCCAGCAGTTCGCGGGTGATGGCCAGGCCGATGCCGGCGCTGGCCCCGGTGACCAGTGCGAGTTGTCCTTCCAGTCGCCAGCGGTTCGGACTCATTGTTACGCCCCTCATGGATGGGCGTAGCATAACGCCACGTCACTGAGAGGTCGCCCGCATGCGTGCATCGTTCTTCCACGTCACCAGCCTCGTCCTGCTCGGTCTTGGCCTGGCCGCCTGCAGCAAGCCGCAACCACCGCCCACCGACGAACCACCCGAGCCGCAGGCGACCGCCGCGACCCACACCGAATTGCGCGATGCGATCCAGGAGCCCATCGACAAGGCCAAGGCGGTCGAGGACACGGTGCAGGAAGCCGCCGACCAGCAACAGGCGGCGATAGACGCGGCGACGAACTAG
>JAKFDG010000013.1:0-3485 GCA_036677285.1 Pseudoxanthomonas sp. | reverse complement strand
CTGGCCTTCGAGCGGCTGGTGCAGGCGCTGGCCGAAGATCACCAGCTGTTCGTGATGGACAGGAAAGGCACGCCGATGCGTGAGCAGGCGTTCGCAGGCAATCCCTGCTTCCTGCTGACCGACCATATCCCGATGCCGAAAAAAACCTTCGGCAGCCTCGAACGCCTGGGCGCGAAGAAGATCACCCTGGGCTCGAAAATGCTGTTCGCATCGCAATGCGTGGTGTTGATCCACCATGAGCTGGACCAGCGGTGACGCTATCGGGAACCGTAGGATGATTCGGCGAAACGGCCCGGGTGCGCTTTACGTACCCGGGCTACGCTGGCTTCCGGGTGACTGCTACTTGATCGGCTGGGCTACGGGGAACGACCAACTCCCGTCCAGGATTTCCTGGCGCGGCCGGTACAGGCGGACCATGTAGTTCCAGCCGTTGGCCACGGGCAGGCAGTTCGGCGTGTCCTTGGTGCAGCCGCCGAACTGGATCGTGATGGCGCCGTCCTCGCCCTTCTTGCCGGTGACGCTGTTGATCGAATAGGCGTTCAGGTCGTTGGGGTTGAAGTAACCGTCGGCGGTGTAGGCGGTCACCGACCAGAACGCATCGACCGGAACGTCTTTCACCGTGAGCCGGTACGGCGTCTTGCCGTCGTTCTTCTCCGGGAACACGTTCAAGTAGACGGCATCCTTGTCGGGATTCAGGCCCCAACCCGACGCAGCCGCGGCGATGCGCCTCACCGGATCGACCGAGTCCTTGTTCGGGCCGGCGGCGTAGCGCAGGTCCGGGATGGTGTCGGACAGGGCGATCAGCGCCTCGCGGACCTTCTTCTGGCTGACCGGATCCCACTGCGGAATCTCGAATTTGCCCGGGCCACCGGGCTGGCTGACCGTGATGGCATCCTGCAGCGCGTTCGCCTGCTTCATGTCCTCCGGATCGTTGGGGTCGGCCAGGATGCGCACGGCCACCATTGCATAGCGGGTGCCCACGCTTTCCCTGGTGAGCGTATGGGTCCCGGCGCCGTAGAAGACCTGCGGGTTGTAATGGTCCTGGTTGATGATCAGGGCGGACAGGAACCGTTCGCCCGGGTCGGGCAGGTTGACGGTGACCGGACCGGCATCCAGGTCGAACAAGCCGGACGAATAGATCGTGTCGCGGTTGAGCCGCACGATCAGCTGCCTGTCGACCGGGGCGGGCTCGCGGGTGTGCTTGAACTGGCCGAACGCTCCGTCCTTGGCCTGGGCGCCCATGTAGACATCGGATTCGGCGCGGACGAAGTTGTCCGGGGTGACGATGATCTTGCCGTCGGTGCTCTTCTTCCAACGATCCGGGCTGGCCAGGTCGGGGACCACCGAAGGCGTCGCGCTGCTGGCGGGGGCGCTGGCCGCGGCCGATTCGGCAGGAGCCGCGGCTTGTCCGGCGGGATCGGAGGCGCCGTCGCAGCCGGGCAATGCCACGATCAGTGCGGCGGAGAGGGACGTGAGGACGATTCGTGCATTTTTCATGGCGTGGGCCTCGACTGGAATCCATGCGAACGGTTGGGAGGTATGCAAGCCGGGCGACAGCATCTGGCCGTCGCCCGTGCGCGTCACTGCGCCGTGCGGACCGCAGGCGGCGCCTTCCAGCTGCCGTCCAGGGCTTCGGGCTTGGGCCAGTACTCGCGCATGATCATGAAGAACGGGCCCTTGGGCGCAGGCAGCCAGTTGGCTTCCTTGTCCTTGCCGGGCGAGTCGTGCTGCACGTAGAGCGTGACGCCACCGTCCGCATCGCGGACGAGCGACGGCTCCATGGGCGAGTTGATCAGGTAACGGTCGATCGGGTTCTCGGTCAGGAGGCTGGCCGGCAGCTCGTACATGGTCAGCGACCAGAACGAGTTGACCGGTGGCAGCTTGCCCGGCGCGAAGCGCACCGTGTAGCGGTTGGATGCGCCATCCAGCGGCTTGCCTTCCGAGTCGGTGAAATACGCCGGGTAGTTCGCCTCCTCCTTGGAGTTGCCATAGATGCCAAGCACCGCCGACGACATGCGCATCATGTAGTCGTTGCCGAGGAACTCGCGCGTACCGAATCCATCGGCGCTGCCCTTCTTGCCGGTGTCGATCATGTCGGCCTTGTACTGGGCGAAGGCCTTCCAGGCGTCGGCCATCCCCTGCTCCACCGCCTGGCGTTGCCCGGGCGAAAGCGCGGCGACATCGAACGATTTTCCCGCACCGATACCGGCCTTGGCGAAGCGCTCCATCAGCGCCGTCTCGCTGGCATGGGTCGGAGTGAACTGGAGCAGGAAATTGAGGATGGCGAAGAACTCCGGCGAGGTCTTCTGCGCCTCGGCCGACAACGGCTTGATGAACTCCACGGCCGCTGCCGGCGATGGCGTGGTCCCGGCGAACCGTGACAGGGGCTGGACCTTGTACTGGGCCTGGATCTTTTTGACCGCTGCCAGGTCATCGGCGCCGAACAGCTGGGTGCGGTAGAGCACGAAGGCAAAGTCCGTTTCCGAGCGGATCACGGACTTGATCCCCTCTGGCGCCGTGCCCTTCCAGTCGGGGCCCGCCAGCAGGTAGTCGCCCGCCTCGCTGCCGGTTGCGCGGCTGCCCACATACGCGAAGTTGTGGGTGTACATGTCGATGAACTGCAGGGAGTAATAGCGGTCCGGGATCGCCGGCACGCTGATCACCAGCGGTTCGGCGCGCAGGTCCGCGCCAAGGAAACTGTAGGGAGTATCGGAGTTCGGCGTCTGTATCGCCTTGTCCTGCGGGGTGAACACGCGCGCGACGTTGTGCACCTGGTTCCATTCGCCCTTGTACTCCGGATTGGCCCGGTCGACGAAGTAGGAGTGCTGGATGCGGTAGCTGTCCACCATCGGGAAGGCATAGATGTAGGCCTCCTTGATGATCTCCCGCAGCTCGGCCGGAGTGTCCTGGGCACCTGCCGCCCGGGTCCCGGTGGACGCAGTCTGGTCAGCGGTCCTGTCGCACGCTGAAAGCGCCAAGGCCAATCCGGCGGACGCCACCAGGCCCGCGATATGTCGAGTACGGGTTGCAAGGCGCGCAGGGCGCGAAGCGCGTGGATCGTTCTGGACTCGATCGGAACTCCTCATCATCACTGCACCTCCATTCTCTGGTTGCTGGCGGACATGAAGTACTGCCCGCAGTGTGCAGGCTGATCATCGTTGCAGGTTTGCAGGCCTCGGCGACCGATGGCCCTCACGGCATACCGAAATACCCGGCCGGTTGCGCGTGCAGGGCTTTTTACTCTTCAATCGACTGCCAAGCAACAGGTCCCGTGACCTTGGGTGGCGGGCAGGGTCGGACGCTTTGCAACGGTGCCGAGGACCGCAAGGCGGAACCGCCGCAGACCGTAGGGCGCAATCCCACAAGGGGATTTCCTTCGCGCGTGACCGAAAGGCATTGCGCCCTATTTGCTGCTTCCTGCTGACCGACCATGTCCCGATGCCGAAAAAAACCTTCGGCAGCCTCGAACGCCTGGGCGCGAAGAA
>JAKFDG010000012.1:0-1544 GCA_036677285.1 Pseudoxanthomonas sp. | reverse complement strand
TTGCCGCCCTGGTTGTCGATGTAGGCGATGCGCTCTCCATCCGGCGACCAGCGCGCGTTGCGGCGGTCGAATTCGCCGAAAGTCAGGGGCAGGGGCGCGGCGCCGGCAGGCGTGGTCAGCCACAGCTGCTGCCACTGGCGGCCGTGGTAGCTGGAGAACAGCAGGCGCTTGCCATCCGGCGCCAGCTCCGGCCGCGCGTTCCAGCTGGTTTCCTCACTGAGGATCTTCGTGCGTCGTGCAGGGTCGCGTATCGAGACCGACCACACATCGCCGCTGCCCCAGGCGACTTCGCGGTTGCCGACGAAGTAGATCGTCTGGCCATCCGGCGACCACGAAGGATTGATCGCATGGTCGAACGCCGAATAGTAGTAGCGGTCGACGCTGCTCTTGCGCTCGCCGAGCAGCGGCCGCGCATTGCGCAGGCCATTGCCGTCGAGGTCGGCGACGAACAGGTTGAAATGTCCGGTGCCCTGGGTCGAGACCCAGGCGATCTGTTTGCCATCAGGCGAGAGCCGCGGCTCGACGTTGACCGCGCCACCGGAGGTCAGCGCCTGCTCACGGCCACTGGTGAGGTCAAGCCGCCACAGTTCGATCGCAGCGCCGTCGTAACGCGCGAACACCACGCTGCGGCCATCGCGGGCCACATCGGGCTGGTAGTCGTAGGCGCGCGCGGCGTGGGTCAGCTCGACCGCTTCGCCGTCGTCGATGCGCTGCCGCCACAGCGAGCCGGCCATGCTGTAGACCAGCTCCTCGCCATCAGGCATGAAGCTCGCCGACGAAGGGCCCGTGGTGAGTTGCGGGATGTACAACTCGCGCCAGTAGTAGCTGTGCGGCAGGTCGACCTGCTTCAGCACGGGTTCGCGGCCGGCCGCGGCATGGCCGGCGAACGTCGTCAGCAGGCCGGCGAGCAGCAGCGACGGGACGGCGCGCATCGCTCAGCCTTCGCCGCGCAGGGCTTCGTCCAGGCTGATCCTCAGCAAAACGATCGCTTCGTCGATCTGCGCAATGCTGGTGTTCAACGGAGGCATGAAACGCACCGTGCTCACCCCGCACGACAGTAGCAGCAGGCCGTTGTGGAAGGCGCGGGTGACCACCGCATCGCACAGCGCGCGCGCCGGGGTTTTCACGGGATCCGCTTCGACCAGCTCCATGCCGATCATCAGGCCCTTGCCGCGCACTTCGCCGATGCACGGATAGTCGCGCGCCAATTCGGACAACCGCGCCATGAAGTGCGCGCCGACCGCTGCGGCGTTGTCGGCGAAACCGCCGCTGACCAGATCGATAGTGGCATTGGCCGCCGCGCAGGCGATCGGATTGCCCCCGTAGGTGTTGCCGTGCGCGCCGCGTTTCCATTGCGACATCAGCGACTTCTTCGCCACCACCGCGCCGATCGGCAGGCCCGAGCCAAGGCCCTTGGCCAAGGTCATGATGTCCGGCGCCACGCCCCAGTGTTCGCTGGCGAACATCCTGCCGGTGCGGCCGACGCCGGATTGCACTTCATCGAAGATCAGCAGGATGCCGTGCTCGTCGCACAGTGCGCGCAG
>JAKFDG010000011.1:0-1729 GCA_036677285.1 Pseudoxanthomonas sp. | reverse complement strand
TTATTTCTTCAGCCTCGCCACCATGGCCTGCAACGCCGCCTGGGTTTCCGGCGCATACCAGGCTTCGATGAAACGCTCGAGCTGGATATTGTCTGCATGCAGCGCGGCCACCAGGTCGGCGCGGGCAATCGCACGTGTCAACAGCATCGGGTAGTGCGGCAACTTCAACAGCTGCTGCAACCAGTCGACAGCGCGCGGCACCACTTCGCCTGGTTCGACCAGCTCGTCTACCAAGCCGATCTCCAGCGCGCGATCCGCAGATACCAACTCGCCCGCAACCAGCAGGCGTTCGGCGCGATAGGTGCCGACCACGCGCCGCAGCAGTTGCTGGATGCCTTCCGGCGCCACCAGTCCGACCTGGGTTTCGTTGAGGCCGATAGCGAACGGGCGCGCGGGATCCGCGCTGCGCGCCATCACCCGGTAGTCGCAGCAGAGCGCCAGCACGCAGCCGCCCGCCGGCGCGTGGCCGGTCAGCGCCGCTACCACCGGCACCCGCGAATCGGCCAGAGTCCGGGCCACGCCGAAGAAAGCCTGCCAGGTGTCCAGCAAGGCGTCGCGGTTGTCGCCATGCGACAGCAGGTGCGGCACATCCATGCCGGCCGAAAACACTTTTTCTCCACCGGAGAGCACGATCCCGCGCACGCCTTCGCCCATCGCTGTATCCAACGCGGCGATCAGCGCGCGGCACAGGTCGGTGTCGAGGGCGTTGACCGGCGCACGCGCCATTCTGATTTCGCGGACGGGGCCGTGCCCGATGATTTCGACGAGGGAGCTCATTCACTTTCTCCGATGGTTGCGGCGGATATCATAGGCGCATGGACAACCAACGTGTTTCAACACGACAGTGTTTGACGGGGATGCTGGCGCTGCTGTTGGCGGCCGCTGCGTTACAGGCCAGCGCACGCGACGCATGCGCTCCGAAGATGCAGGACGGCTGGGTCCGGCTGGGGCCCGCGGCGATGCCGATGATGGCCGGCTTCGGCCGCATCGCCAATCCGTGTCCGGTACCGGTGGAAATAGTCTCGGCCAGTAGCCCGGCGTTCGCGGAAGTGTCCATCCACGAAACCCGCAACGTGGACGGCGTCAATCGCATGCGCGAAGTCGAACGGATGCGGATCGCTCCGGACGCCGTCGTGGTGCTCAAGCCCGGCGGCATGCACCTGATGCTGATGCGGCCACATGCGCCGCTGAAGGAAGGCAGCAAGGTGGTGGTGAATTTCAGGCTGCAGGACGGGCGGGAAATCCTGTCCGAACTGGTGGTGCGCAAGCCGGTGCCGTAGCGCTCTTTCCCTTCTCCCACGCGGGAGAAGGGAAAGTCAGATCACTTCGCGCCTTTCTTCCCGGCGATTTTCTTCATCGCTGATTTCCTGGGCGGCAATACATCGGGCCTGGCGACCGCAGCGGGCTTGCTCGCTTTGGCTCCCTTCGACGCAGGCAGCAGTTTGGCCAGGAACTGGCCCGTGTAGGAGTCTGGGTGGGCCGCGATCTGCTCGGGCGTGCCAGTCGCCAGCACCTGGCCACCGCGATGGCCGCCATCCGGACCCAGGTCAATGACCCAGTCGGCGGTCTTGATCACGTCCAGGTTGTGTTCGATCACCACGATGGTGTTGCCGTCGTCGCGCAGCTTGTGCAGCACCGCCAGCAGGTGCTCGATGTCGTGGAAATGCAGGCCGGTGGTCGGCTCGTCCAGGATGTAGAGGGTGCGTCCGGTGTCGCGGCGCGACAGTTC
>JAKFDG010000010.1:0-2438 GCA_036677285.1 Pseudoxanthomonas sp. | reverse complement strand
CAGAGCTTCGTCGAACGTTGGTTCTTCTCGACCAACCACAAGGACATCGGCACGCTGTACCTGCTCTTCAGCTTCGTCATGTTCGTCATCGGCGCCGGCATGTCGGTGTTCATCCGCGCCGAGCTGATGACCCCCGGCCTGCAGTTCATCAAGCCCGAGTTCTTCAACCAGATGACCTCGATGCATGCGCTGGTGATGATCTTCGGCGGGGTGATGCCGGCCTTCGTCGGCCTGGCCAACTGGATGGTGCCGCTGCAGATCGGCGCGCCGGACATGGCTCTGCCGCGCATGAACAACTGGTCGTTCTGGATCCTGCCGTTCGCCTTCACCCTGCTGCTGATGACCCTGTTCCTGCCGGGCGGCGCGCCGGCCGGCGGCTGGACCCTGTATCCGCCGTTGTCGCTGCAGGGCGGCTACAACGTGGCCTTCACCGTGTTCGCCATCCACATGATGGGCGTCAGCTCGATCATGGGTGCGATCAACATCATCGCCACCATCCTCAACATGCGCGCGCCGGGCCTGGACCTGCTGAAGATGCCGATCTTCTGCTGGACCTGGTTGATCACCGCGTTCCTGCTGATCGCGGTCATGCCGGTGCTGGCCGGCGCGGTGACCATGCTGCTCACCGACAAGTTCTTCGGCACCAGTTTCTTCAATGCCGCCGGCGGCGGCGACCCGGTGATGTTCCAGCACATCTTCTGGTTCTTCGGCCATCCCGAGGTCTACATCATGATCCTGCCGGCGTTCGGCATCGCCAGCGAGATCCTGCCGACCTTCAGCCGCAAGCCGCTGTTCGGCTACCAGGCGATGGTCTACGCCACCGCGTCGATCGCCTTCCTGTCCTTCATCGTGTGGGCGCACCACATGTTCACGGTGGGCATGCCGCTGGGTGGCGAGATCTACTTCATGTTCGCGACCATGTTGATCGCCATCCCCACCGGGGTGAAGGTGTTCAACTGGGTCAGCACCATGTGGCGCGGCTCGCTCACCTTCGAGACGCCGATGCTGTGGGCGATCTCCTTCGTGATCCTGTTCACCATCGGCGGTTTCTCCGGCCTGATGCTCGCGATCGTGCCGGCCGATTTCCAGTACCACGACACCTATTTCGTGGTCGCGCACTTCCACTACGTGCTGGTCACCGGCGCGCTGTTCGGGATCATCGCCGCGGTCTACTACTGGTGGCCGAAGTGGTCGGGCCGGATGTACAGCGAGTTCTGGGGCAAGTTCCATTTCTGGTGGACGATGGTGTTCGTCAACCTGCTGTTCTTCCCGCAGCACTTCCTGGGCCTGGCCGGCATGCCGCGCCGCATCCCGGACTACAACCCGGTGTTCGCGGACTGGAACCTGATCAGCTCGATCGGCGCGTTCGGCATGTTCGTGACCCCGTTCCTGATGGCCGCGATCCTGCTCAGCTCGCTGCGCAGCGGCGCCAAGGCCGAAGCGCGCGCCTGGGAAAACGCCAGGGGCCTGGAATGGACGGTGCCCTCGCCGGCGCCGCACCACACCTTCACCACGCCGCCGGTGCTGCGTCCTGGCGACCTGGCCCACGACGACGTGACCCACTGATCCGCCATGAACAGGCCGTCCAATTCCGCCGATGATGTCGCCGCGCGCCGCAAGCGCGTGCGGCGCACCGCATTGGTGATCGGGGCGATCGCGGTGGCGATCTACGTCGCCTTCATCCTGTCCGGAGTGGTCGCCGCATGAGTGCGGCCAAGTCCAATTCCGCGGGCCTGATGAAGCTGGTCGGCGTGGCCGTGGCGGTGTTCGTGCTGACCTTCTCGCTGGTGCCGCTGTACCGCATCGCCTGCGAAAAAGTGTTCGGCATACGTCTCGAACAGGCTCCCGGCGAAACCGGCGCCGTTGCGCTGGCGCCGAAGGCGCGGACCGTCACCGTGCAGTTCGACGGCGGCGTGAATTCCAAGCTGCCATGGGCATTCCATCCGGAACAGATGACCTTGCAGGTGGTGCCGGGCGAGCTGTACGAGGCGAAATATTTCGCCCGCAACGACAGTACGCGCACCATCGTCGGCAGCGCTGTGCCGTCGGTGGCGCCGGCGCGGGCCTCGGGCTATTTCACCAAGACCGAATGCTTCTGCTTCACCGCGCAGACCCTGCAGGCCGGGGAAAGCCGCGACATGCCGGTGCGTTTCATCGTCGATCCGGACCTGCCGGCTGACGTCAGCACCATCACCCTGTCGTACACCTTCTTCAAGAACGACGCCATGACCGCCCAGCTGGGCGCCGGCACGACGTCGCCCTCGCCGCTCGCGGCGCCGTAACCCGATAGCTCAGGAACAGGAAGCCTCCGCCATGGCCCAAACGCATTCGCCGGACGCCAACGTCTATTACATCCCGCATGGCAGCAGGTGGCCGTTCATAGGCTCCATCGCCATGTTCACCACCATGCTCGGCGTGGCCAGCTGGCTCAACGAGAC
>JAKFDG010000009.1:0-3429 GCA_036677285.1 Pseudoxanthomonas sp. | reverse complement strand
CCGCCAGCCATGCCGACGAGAAAGCCCAGCCCGGCATTTATGTGCTGGAGCCGCTGCCTGGCGCATCACCGGGTTTGCGCATTCGCTGAGCCTGCTGCGTTCGGTGTGGCGTTGCACACTAGGCCGAACTTTGACACCCTGATCGGGCCGTAACCCAGTGTTTATGCGGGTTTCGGCCTTTTTCTTGTCTTGATATGTACCCATGTAATATAGTAATTATTGCTTGAATATTGCTTTGACGTTATTTATGATTCATGCCCATGTACATCGAGTCCGTTCCCAACCGCGCGTCTCCCCCTGCAGTCCTGCTGCGTGAGTCCTGGCGGGAGGACGGCAAGATCCGCAAGCGCACCCTGGCCAACCTGTCGTGTCTGCCGCCCGAGGTGATCGAGGGCCTGAAGGTGCTGCTTCGCGGCGGCGTGGCCGTGCCCAGTGCCGAGGAGGTCTTCACTGTCGAGCGAAGCCTGCCTCACGGTCACGTGGCTGCGGTGCTGGGCAGTGCGCGTGGCTCGGGCGCTGCGGTCTGGTTCGGTGCGGCGCCCCAAGACCTTCAGCCGCTGCTGCTGGCCATGCTGGTGGCGCGCGTCATCGAGCCCGCGTCCAAGCTGGCCACCCACCGCCAGCTTCAAGATGACACGGCCAGTTCCTCGCTGGGTCGCGTGCTGGGGGTGGGTCAGTGCAGTGCCGATGATCTGTACCGCGCGCTGGACTGGCTGCACGATGCGCAGCCCGCCATCGAGCGACGCCTGGCCCGTCAACACCTGGCCGGTAGCACGCTGGTGCTCTACGACCTGACCTCGACCTGGCTGACCGGGCGCTGCTGCGAGCTGGCCGCGCGCGGCCATTCGCGCGACGGCAAGCGCGATGACCCGCAAATCGTCTTTGGCCTGGTCTGCAGCGCCGAAGGCTGCCCGATCGCGGTGGAGGTGTTCAAGGGCAATACGGCCGACCCGGCCACCGTGGCAGCACAGGTGAGCAAGCTCAAGACCCGCTTTGGCATCGAGCATCTGGCCTGGGTGGGCGACCGCGGCATGCTGACCTCGGCGCGCATCGAGCAGGTGCTCAAGCCCGAGGGCATGGACTGGGTGAGTTCACTGCGTGCGCCGCAGATTGCGCAACTGGCCGCCGAGCACGGGCCGTTCCAGCCCTCGCTGTTCGACGAACGCAATCTGCTGGAGCTCACCAGCGGGCACTTCCCCGGCGAGCGCCTGGTGGTGTGCCGCAATCCGGCGCTGGCCGAGGAGCGCGCGCGCAAACGCGCTGAGCTGCTCGCGGCCACCGAGGTCGATCTCGCAACAATAGCCGCCGCCACCCAGCGCGCTCGCAACCCGCTGCGCGGCCAGGACGCCATTGGCATGCGCGTGGGGCGCGTCGTCGGGCGCTTCCACATGGCTAAGCATTTCGATCTCTCGATCACAGAGACAACGCTGGCCTACCAGCGCAAGACCGAGGCTATCGAGGCAGAGGCGGCGCTCGATGGGCTGTACGTCGTGCGCACCAGCCTCCCCGCCGAGCAGCTCGATGCCAATGCCACGGTGGCTGCCTACAAGAGCCTGGCCCATGTCGAGCGCGCGTTCCGCTCAATGAAGACGGTCGACCTGAACGTACGCCCGGTGTTCCTCTACAGCGAGTCTCACGTGCGTGCCCACGTCTTCCTGTGCATGCTGGCCTACTACGTGGAGTGGCACATGCGCCAGCGTTTGAAACCCATGCTGTTCGACGACGAGCAGCTCGATGTGGCCAGCGCAACGCGAAGCTCCGCAGTGGCCAAGGCGGTCCGATCCGAACACGCCAGGGATAAAGACGCCAGCCGATGCGCCGATGACGGACTGCCGTTGCACAGCTTCAGAACCCTGCTCAAGGACCTGGGCACCTTGGCCTACAACATCACCCATACCAATGCCAGCCCGAACACCAAGATCGTACTGACCACACGACCCACGCCAATTCAGGCCAAAGCCTTCGAGCTACTCGCGCTCAACCCGGCTTGTACCCAGTAGTCGCACATCCCGAGAACGAAAAGTTCAAGCGGGACAAGCACTTACGTTTCGGCAGCGTCAAAGTTCGGTTTAATTCAAAGTGTTCGCTCGATACGTTGGCCTGAGTCAGCGCGAAAGAGATGCAGATGGGCACTGTCAGCACTAAGTCGCACGTGGTCGCCAGGGCGCACGTTGACGCGTTCGCGCAGCACGCAAGTGAGCTTGGTTCCCGCTGAATCCACAATCAAGTGTGTTTCCGAGCCCGTGGACTCCACCACGTGCACCTGCGCGTCGAGCCCGTCCGGATCCAGTCGAAGGTGTTCGGGACGCACGCCTAGCGTGAAGGGTTGACCGCTCGTGATTTGCATACCCGCCACGGGCCAGTGATTGCCCGCCTTGTCGATCACGCCTCGGCCATTGGACTTGACGTCCAGCAGGTTCATTGACGGCGAGCCGATGAAACTGGCGACGAAGACATTTTGCGGCGTATCGAACAGCTCCAGCGGCGTGC
Source organism: Pseudoxanthomonas sp. (assembly GCA_036677285.1). Lineage (GTDB taxonomy): Bacteria > Pseudomonadota > Gammaproteobacteria > Xanthomonadales > Xanthomonadaceae > Pseudoxanthomonas_A. The sequence goes on along the minus strand of JAKFDG010000009.1, from coordinate 939 downwards.
CGACCTGTTCGACCACGCCGTCGCGCATGGCCACAATCTTGTCCGCCATTGTCATGGCCTCGATCTGGTCGTGTGTGACGTAGATGGTCGTCGCCTTCAAGCGCTGGTGCAGCTCGCGAATCTCGGCGCGCATTGCAACGCGCAGCTTGGCGTCCAGGTTGGACAGCGGCTCGTCGAACAGGAAGACCTGCGGGTCGCGCACGATGGCACGACCCATCGCGACGCGCTGGCGCTGGCCGCCGGAGAGCTGCTTAGGTAGCCGAGTTAGCAGCGGCTCCAGCCCGAGGATCTTTGCAGCCCGGGCCACGCGCTCCTCGGTCTCCTGCTGCGGCGCATGGCGCAGTTTCAGCGAGAACGCGAGGTTGTCCGCCACCGTGAGGTGGGGGTACAGCGCGTAGTTCTGAAAAACCATCGCGATGTCGCGATCCTTGGGCAACAAGTCATTCATACGGCGCCCGCCGATGCGGATTTCGCCGCCGTCGATCCCTTCCAGTCCTGCGATCATGCGCAGCAGGGTGGACTTGCCACAGCCAGAGGGGCCGACCAGCACGACGAATTCGCCGTCGCGAATGGCTATGCTCACACCGCGGATGATCTGCGTGCTGCCGAAGGACTTCGCTACGTCCTGGATTTCAACTGTTGCCATTTTGGTGTCTCATCTTTCAGAAAGTGAAGTTGTTATCGCGCGAAGTCAGCCGCGTGCTGCCGCACACGTGTCCGCTCTAACGGGGAGTTGTGATCGCTCATCCCGCTTGCCAGGCGGTCTTGAGTCGCGTGTATTCATGCAGGTAGCGGCCGACCGAAGCCTCGCGCAGCGCATTGGTCTTCTTCAGTAGCTCCAAGGCCGCGTCGAAGGCTTGGACATCGCATCCCTCCAGCAACAGCACCCAGCGAGCGGGTGTCAGCAAGTCCTTGCGGCCCTTGCTTTCGGCGGTTGAC
>JAKFDG010000008.1:0-4570 GCA_036677285.1 Pseudoxanthomonas sp. | reverse complement strand
GTGTGGTCGCGGTCCGGGCCGGTGCTGACGATCGACAGCGGGCAGCCGGCCAGTTCTTCCAGCGCGCGCAGGTAGGCGCGGGCGGCGGCGGGGAGCTTGTCCCACTCGGTGATGCCGTGGGTGTTCTCTTCCCAACCCGGGAACTCCAGGTACACCGGCGTGCATTCTTCCCAACCCTGCGCATCCAGCGGCGCGTACTCGGTGCGCTTGCCGTGGTACTCGTACGCGATGCAGATTTTCAGCGACTTCATGCCGTCCAGCACGTCGAGCTTGGTGATGCACAGGCCGCTGATGCCGTTGATGGCCACCGCGCGCTTCAACGCCACGATGTCGATCCAGCCGCAACGGCGCGGACGCCCGGTGGTGGCGCCGAACTCCTGGCCCTTCTTGCGGATTTCCTCGCCGACTTCATCGTCCAGCTCGGTCGGGAACGGACCGCCGCCCACGCGCGTGGCGTAGGCCTTGCAGATGCCCAGCACGTAGTCGATCGCGTCCGCGCCCACGCCGGTGCCGGCCAGCGCGCCGCCGACCGTGGTGTTGGACGAAGTGACGTAGGGATAGGTGCCGTGGTCGATGTCCAGCAACGCGCCCTGTGCGCCTTCGAACATGACGCGTTTGCCCTGCTTGCGCAGGTCGTGGAGGATCCCGGCCACGTCGGACTTCATCGGCTGCACGTACTCGCCGAAGGCCAGCGCTTCATCGAAGGTCTGCTGGAAATCGACCGGGTCGGTGTCGAGGTACTTGGTCAGCACGAAGTTGTGGTAATCCAGCGCCGTGCGCAGCAGTTCTTCCAGCTGCGGCGGGTAATGCAGGTCGGCGATGCGGATGCCGCGACGCGCGACCTTGTCTTCGTAGGCCGGGCCGATGCCGCGGCCGGTGGTGCCGATGGCCTTGCCGCCGGCCTTGATTTCGCGGGCCTGATCCAGGGCGATGTGGTACGGCATGATCAGCGGCGCGGCCGGGGAGATCTTCAGGCGCGAACGCACTTCCACCCCGTTGGCTTCCAGCTCGCCGATTTCCTTCATCAGCGCGGCGGGCGAGATGACCACGCCGTTGCCGATCAGGCACAGCGCGTCGGCGCGCAGGATGCCAGAGGGGATCAGGTGCAGCACCGTCTTCTTGCCGTTGATGACCAGGGTGTGGCCGGCGTTGTGGCCGCCCTGGAAGCGCACGACCGCACCGATTTCCTCGGTGAGCAGATCGACGATCTTGCCCTTGCCTTCATCGCCCCACTGGGCACCGAGAACGACGACTGACTGACCCATGTTTGAACTCCGATAGCTTGTGTAGGAGCGGCCATGGCCGCGACCGTGGAGTCCCTGGTCGCGGCCATGGCCGCTCCTACAAGGCACAACACAGAAAAAGCCGGAGGGGAGAAGAGTCCCCGTCCGGCTTTTGTGAATTATCCGGGTTTTCGGGGGCGGGGGCTACCCTGCCGTTGCCCTTGTGTAGGAACGGCCATGGCCGCGACCGTGGAGTATCCGGTCGCGGCCATGGCCGCTCCTACAAGGTCCCTTCTCCCGCGCGCGGGAGAAGGACGCGGGTTAGCGATCGTCTTGCAGGTACTGCAGGAACGGGTCGTTGCGGTCCAGCACGATCACGCTCTGGCCGTCGGCGAAGGAGGACTTGTAGGCCTCCAGGCTGCGCTGGAAAGCGTAGAACGACGGATCGCGGTTGGCGGCCTCGGCGTAGACGCGGGCGGCGGTGGCGTCGCCCTCGCCTCGCAGCTGCTGGGCGTCGCGTTCGGCTTCGGCCACCAGCACGGTCTGGTCGCGGTCGGCCTGGGCGCGGATGGTGCGGGCCTGTTCCTCGCCCTCGGCGCGCAGCTTGCTGGCCACCTGCATGCGCTGGGCGCGCATGCGCTCGTAGACCTGCTTGATCACTTCGCTGTCGGTGGGCAGGTCGATCTGCTTCAGGCGGATGTCGGTGATCTTCATGCCCAGGGTGTCGGCGCCCTGGTTGATCGCGGTCAACTGCTTCACCACGATGTCGTTGCGGTCGCCGGACACCAGCTGCTGCAGGGTGCGCGAGTTGATCTCGTTGCGCAGCGAGTCGGTGATGATCGGGGCCAGGCGCTCGCTGGCGATCTTCTCGTCGCCGCCGGTGGCGCGGTAGAAGGCGCGCACGTCGGAGATGTAGCCCACCGCGAAGAAGTCGATGCTGACGTCCTTGCGTTCCAGGGTCAGGTAGCGCTCCGGCGCGGTCTCCAGGATCTGGAAACGGCGGTCGAACACGCGCGCGTTCTCCACCAGCGGCCACTTGAAGTGCAGGCCCGGTTTGATGTCGGCGCGGACCACGCGGCCCAGGTTCAGGACCAGCGCGGTCTGGTCCTCGCGGACCACGTAGACCGAACCCAGCAGGCCCAGCAGGGCGGCCACGGCCAGTGCGATATAGAGGGAGAATTTCATCGTTGCGGCTCCTCGCGGCCGGTCGGTCGGGCGGGGCGTTCGGTGCGTTGCGGGGTGCTTTCCACCGACGGCATCACCAGGTCAGGGGTCAGCACCGGCGCGGCGGGCGCGGTCGTGGCGCCGCCCTGGCCGGGCATGGGCACGTAGATCAGCTGGCGACCGTCGCCGCCGACCACCTTGCGGTTCTGGGCCAGCACCTGCTGCACGGTTTCCAGCCACAGGCGCTTGCGGGTGACTTCGGGCGCGGACTTGTACTGCTCCTGCAACAGGCTGAAGCGCGAGGCGTCGCCGGTGGCGCGGGCGACCTTGGCGGTCTTGTAGCCGTCGGCGGTGGTGCGCAGGCGCGCGGCTTCACCGCGGGCTTCGGGCACGACCTTGGCGGCGTAGGCCTGGGCCTGGTTGACCAGGCTCTCGCGGACCTGCTGGGCGCTGTTGACCTCGTCGAAGGCCGGCTGCACTTCCTGCGGCGGACGCGCGTCGGGCAGGTTGAGTTCGGTCACGACCAGGCCGGTGCGGTAGGCATCGAGCGAATGCTGCAGGCGCTCCTTGGCGGAACTGCCCAGCGGGCCGCGCACGCCGAGCACGGTGTCCAGGTCGGAACGGCCGACCTGTTCGCGCACGGCGCTCTGCGCGGCCTGCTTCAGCACTTCATCGGCGTTGCGCGAGCCGTACAGGTACAGGCGCGGATCGCTGATCCGGTACTGCACGTTGAGCGAGACGGTGACGATGTTCTCGTCCTTGGTCAGCACCGGCACGGTGTTGCTGAAGGTCTTGATCTCGGTGGCGTTGACCTTGGTCAGGCTCTCGATCGGCCACGGCCACTTGAAGTTGGGGCCGGGCTGCATGATCCGCGAGAACTGGCCGAAGCGCAGGACCACGCCGCGCTGCTGTTCGCCGATCAGCTTGAAGCTGCTGAACACGATCAGCAGGGCCAGGCCCAGGCCCACCCAGCGCAGCGGATTGCCGCCACCGCCGCCGCCCTCGAACAGGCCGCGCAGGCGCTCGATCAGGCCGTCGAAGCCGCCGCTGTTGCCTTTGCGTGGTTTCCAGGGATTGCGCTGCTTGTTGCCGCTCGATCCATCGTTACCCGAGCCGCCGGGGCTGCCGCTACCAGGGGTGTTCCAGGCCATGCCTACTCCAAGTTTTAGGTCGTGCAGGCCAAGGCCTGTTGCGAGGTCCGATTCTACTAGATGGGGCCGCCCGCTCCTCGGACAAGCGTGGGCGGATCTTGACCCGCCATCGCGTGAGTCGCGGGATTCCGGAAGGCGGGTCGAGACCCGCCCTACGCATCACTCGTCCATCGTCGCCGGCAGCAACGCTTCCAGCGGCGCGCCGCCAGCCTGCACGGCGAGGCGGCGGGCGTCGGCCAGGGTCAGGTCGAGGTCGAGGTCCCAGCCGTGCTCGTCGTGGGTTTCCGTGCGGATGGCACCCAGCTCATGCAGGCGCGAGCGCAGCCGCGCCGAATGCGCAGCCGGCAGGTGCACCCTGCCCTGCACCCGTTCCAGGCCGAGGCGCTGGCCGAGCGCGGCCTGCAGCAGGTCGAGGCCGGCGCCATCCTGCGCCGACAGCCAGATTCGCTCCCGGCCGCCATTGGGCAGATCGTGGCGGGGTTTCGCGCCTTCGATGCAGTCGATCTTGTTGTAGACCAGCACCTGCGGGATGTCGCCGGCGCCGATTTCCTGCAGCACCGAATCGACCTGGGCGATGCGATCCTCGCGCAGCGGATCGGCGGCGTCGATCACATGCAGCAGCAGTTCCGCCTCGCGCGCTTCGGACAGGGTCGAGCGGAAGGCGGCGACCAGTTCGTGCGGCAGGTCGCGGACGAAGCCGACCGTGTCCGACAGCATCAGGCTGCCGCCGCGCAGGTTGAGCCGGCGCACGGTGGGATCCAGGGTGGCGAACAGTTTGTCGGCGGCGTAGGCGTCCGAACCGGTCAGGGCGTTGAACAGGGTGGACTTGCCGGCGTTGGTGTAGCCGACCAGGGCCACGCGCGGCATCTCGCTGCGGACGCGGGCGCGGCGCATCTGGGTCTGCTGCACTTCGACTTTCTCCAGCCGCTTCTGCAGCTGGTCGACGCGTTTCTGCAGCAGCCTGCGGTCGGTTTCCAACTGGGTTTCACCCGGACCGCGCAGGCCGATGGAACCGCCGCGCTGGCGTTCCAG
>JAKFDG010000007.1:0-1585 GCA_036677285.1 Pseudoxanthomonas sp. | reverse complement strand
TGGCCCTCGCTTCCGTTCATGGATCGCGTCGGCCTGGTGTTCCTGCTGGCCCTGGTGCTTGCGATCGTGGTGTCGCTGGCGAGCAAGGCGTCCGGCGTCAGCGACCGGATCAAGACCGGCGACGTCAGTTATGCAACCAGCCCGTCGTTCAATATCGCCAGCGTCGCGGTGGTTGCGATCCTGTGCGCGTTGTACGCCAGTTTCTGGTGAGAAGGGGGCGCTGTCGGGCGCGGTCCGCACCATGCTCGCCGTGTGCGCGGCGGGTCGTATCCTCAACCCCGAATCGGCTCGCAGTCGGGTGATCGACGCGATGACCGTGGGGCGGGTGCTGGGTTGATGGAGGAGCTGGCGGTCGACAAACGACCGGGCTTCTTCATCAATCCCGATCTGACCGGTCACGAGGTGCCTGTGCATTGCGTGAGGTGGTTCTTGACCTGCCTTACGCGCGTCGTCCGGTCTCCGCGTTGACCGAGTGCAAGCCGCCGCGCAAGGCGGATTACTGCGAGTTGGCAATGTCGGCCATGTTTTTTGCCTTGAAAGGCCTATAGGTTTACACGAATCAGCCGATCTGCTGGTCGGGCAGGCGGTGGGTCGGCTTCGACCCCCACAACGCATAGAACAGCACGTAAAGCTCGCAGGCCGCCGTCAGCAGAAAAGAGGTCTGCAATCCGAAACGGTCGGCGAGCCATCCTTGCACCACCACCAATGCGCCGCCTGCGATCGCCATGATCAGCAGGCCCGATCCCTCTTCGGTTAGCGGGCCAAGGCCGCGAATACCCAGGGTGAAAATGGTGGGGAACATGATCGAGTGGAACAGCCCGACCGAGATCAGCGCCCACATCGCCAGGTGGCCTGTGGTCGATGCAGCGATCAACATCACGATGAACGCGCCGATGCTGGCAATCGCCAGCGCGCGTTCTGGGGCGATGGCGCGCATCGCGAAGCTGCCGACAAAGCGGCCGACCATCATGCCGCCCCACAGCAGGAACAGATAATGCGACGCCTGTTCATGGGTCAGGTTGCCGATCCGGGGCTGGGAGACGAAGTTGATGAAAAGGTTGGAGACGCCGATCTCCGCGATCAGGTAGATGAAGATCGCGGGCACGCCCAGCACCAGGTTGCGATGCTTCCACAGCGAATGGTGCTTGCGCTCTTCTTTGGCCGCGCGCCGGGTCGCTGCGCCCATGGCGGGCAGCGGAAAGCGGGCGATGACGATGGCGAGCACCACCAGCGTGGCAGCGACGATCAGATAAGGCAGCTGCACCGACTGCGCGTCGGCCAGGCGCTGCGCGGGGGTAAGCGCGGCCGCGCCGGCTACAGCCGTGCCCGACGCAGTACGGCCGAGGATCAGGTAGCCGCCGAAAAGCGGGGCGAGCGTCGTGCCAAGCGAATTGAACGCCTGCACCAGGTTGAGCCGCGAGGAGGCGGTTTCCGGTTTGCCGACCACCGCGACATAGGGGTTGGCGGCCACCTGCAGCAGAGTGATGCCGCTGGCGATCACGAACAGGGCCGCCAGCGTCACCCCGTAGGAGGGGAGGCGCGCCGCGAGAATCATGCCCAGCGCGCCCAGCGCCATGATGCCCAG
>JAKFDG010000006.1:0-2435 GCA_036677285.1 Pseudoxanthomonas sp. | reverse complement strand
CGCGATCCGCACCACATCGCCTGCCTGCTCGGCTTCGGCGCCACCGCGGTGTATCCGTACCTGGCTTACCAGACCCTGTTCGACCTGGGCCATCGCGGCATCCTGCAACTGAAGAAGGGCGGCGAACAGGCGCAGATCGGCCGCAGCTACCGCAAGGGCATCTACAAGGGGCTGTCCAAGATCATCTCCAAGATGGGCATCTGCACGATCAGCAGCTACCGCGGCGCGCAGCTGTTCGAGATCGTCGGCCTGGAACCGGACGTGGTCGAACTGTGCTTCCCCGATACGCCCTCGCGCATCGGCGGGGTCGGTTTCGCGCGGCTCGACACCGAGGCGCAACAGCTGACCCAGCGCGCCTGGAACGACCTGCAGGCGCCGGAGGTCGGCGGCCTGCTCAAGTACGTGCATGGCGGCGAATACCACATGTACAACCCGGACGTGGTGATGTCGCTGCAACGCGCCACCCGCACCGGCGAGGCCAGCGACTGGCAGCAATACGCCGACGTGGTGAACGCGCGTCCGCCCTCGGCATTGCGCGACCTGCTGCAACTGAAGCAGGCCGAGACGCCGATGCCGCTGGAGGAAGTGGCCGACGCGGGCGACCTGCTGCGCCGCTTCGATACCGCCGCGATCAGCCTGGGCGCACTGTCGCCCGAAGCGCACGAGGCGCTGGCCATCGCGATGAACCGCCTGGGCGGGCGCAGCAACTCCGGTGAAGGCGGCGAGGATCCCGCCCGTTACGGCACCGACAAGCGCAGCAAGATCAAGCAGGTGGCCTCGGGCCGCTTCGGGGTGACCCCGGAATACCTGGTCAATGCCGAAGTGCTGCAGATCAAGGTCGCGCAGGGCGCCAAGCCCGGTGAAGGCGGGCAGCTGCCGGGGCACAAGGTCAACGAGATGATCGCGCGGCTGCGCTACGCCAAGCCGGGCATCGGCCTGATCTCGCCGCCGCCGCATCACGACATCTATTCGATCGAGGATCTCGCCCAGCTGATCTACGACCTGCGCCAGGTCAATCCGACCGCGCTGGTCTCGGTGAAGCTGGTGTCGCATGCGGGCGTCGGCACGATCGCCGCGGGCGTGGTGAAGGCGGGCGCGGACCTGATCACCATCTCCGGCCACGACGGCGGCACCGGCGCCAGTCCGCTCAGTTCGATCCGTTACGCCGGCGTGCCGTGGGAACTGGGCGTGGCCGAATCGCACCAGGCCCTGGTCGCCAACCAGCTGCGCGACCGCGCGGTGCTGCAGACCGACGGCGGCTTCAAGACCGGGCTGGACGTGGTGAAAGCAGCGCTGCTGGGCGCGGACAGTTTCGGTTTCGGCACCGCGCCGATGATCGTGCTCGGTTGCAAGTACCTGCGCATCTGCCACTTGAACAACTGCGCCACCGGCGTGGCAACGCAGGATGAGTATTTGCGCGCGAAGCATTTCACCGGCCTGCCCGAACGCGTGGAGAATTTCTTCCGCCTGCTCAGCGAGGAAGTGCGGCAGTGGCTGTCGTACCTGGGTGTGCGTTCGCTGGACGAGATCGTCGGCCGTACCGACCTGCTGCGGCAGATCGAGCTGTCGCCGCGTCCCGGGGTCAACGTCGACCTGTCGCGTCTGCTCAAGCACGTGCACCAGGACAGCGGCCATTGCGCCGGGCAACGCCTGTACGAATCGCCGGACAGCCTGGCCACCCAGCTCGACGGGCTGATGGCCGCGCCGATCGCCAACAAGAGCGGCGGCGACCAGCGCTTCCTGATCCACAACACCGACCGTTCGATCGGCGCACGCCTGTCCGGCGCGATCGCGCGAGTGCACGGCAACCACGGCATGGACGATGCGCCCTTGAATCTGCGTTTCCGCGGCACCGCCGGGCAGAGCTTCGGCGCGTTCAACGCCGGCGGCCTGCTGATGGAACTGGAAGGCGAGGCCAACGACTACGTCGGCAAGGGCATGGCCGGCGGCCGCCTGGTGGTGCGTCCGCCGCGCGGCGCGCGTTTCGAGGCGCGCAACACCGCGATCCTCGGCAACACCTGTCTGTACGGCGCCACCGGCGGCGAACTGTTCGCGGCCGGGCGTGCCGGCGAACGCTTCGCGGTACGCAACTCCGGCGCGCTGGCGGTGATCGAGGGCGCCGGCGACCACTGCTGCGAATACATGACCGACGGCATCGTCATGGTCCTGGGCCGCACCGGCCTGAATTTCGGCGCCGGCTTCACCGGTGGCCTGGCTTACGTGCTGGACCTGGACCGCGACTTCGTCGATCGCTACAACCACGAACTGATCGACATCCACCGCATCTCGCCGGAAGGCTTCGAGAGCCACCGCCAGCACCTGCACAAACTGATCACCCGCCATCGCGAACTGACCGGCAGCATCTGGGCGCAACAGATCCTGGACGAATTCCGCGACTACGTCGGCAAGTTCTGGCTGGTGAAGCCGAAGGCGGC
>JAKFDG010000005.1:0-7337 GCA_036677285.1 Pseudoxanthomonas sp. | reverse complement strand
GTCCAACAGGTAGAACGTGTTGCAGCCGCCGTGGCCGGTGTCGCCGAGCGGCGCATCGAGGCGTCGGAAACCGGTGCGCGCGTACAGGCGCATGGCCGCGTCCATCCCGCACAGGGTTTCCAGATAGCAACGGGTGAATCCGAATCCGCGTGCGGCCTGCAGGCACCGCTCCATCATCGCCGCGCCTGCGCCCAGTCCGCGCGCTTCCGGCAGGAAATACATCTTGCGCAGCTCGCAGGTATCGCCATCGCCGCCCGCCAGCGGCGCGATCCCGCCGCCGCCGATCACGCTGCCGTCGCGTTCGACCACGAAATAAGCCGAGCGTGGCGCGGCGTAGGCTTGGCTCATCCAGTCCACTTCGGGGTCGTTGATCGCGAAACCCTCGCCAGTGGCGCCGAATTCCGGCATCACCGTGCGGATGATGCGGGCGATGGCCGCGTCGTCGCGCGGCCCTATCGGGCGCACCGAACAACCTGTTGCTTCAGACATTAATGGCGTGCTCCAGCGGCGCCTCCAGGCGGCGCGCGAATTCATCCGGGGTCAGCCCCGGTGCAAACAGGAAGCCCTGGCCGACCGGCACGCCCAGCTGCAACAGGAACTGGCGCTGCGCCTCCGATTCCACGCCCTCGGCCACCAGGCCCAGGCCCAGGCTGCGTGCGATGGCCGAGACCGCCTGGCAGACGGCCACGTCGGAGCGGTTGTTGGGCACGCCTTCGGTGAACAACTGGCTGATCTTGAGGCCGTGGATCGGCAGCCGGCGCAGGTAATTGAGCGCGCTATAGCCTTCGCCGAAGTCGTCGATGGTCAGGATCACGCCCAGCGCGCGCAGTTCGGCGAAGGTCTTCAGGGTGGCGGGCGCATCCTCGATCAGGACCCGTTCGGTGAATTCCAGCTCCAGGGCCGAGCCAGGCAGTTCGAATTCAGCCAGTACCGCGCGCACGTTCTCGGCCAGGTCGTCGCCGGCGAACTGACGGTATGACACGTTGACCGCGACGCGCACGATGCCCAGCCCCATGTCATGCCACTGGCGCACCTGGCGGCAGGCTTCGCGCAGGACCCAGCTGCCGATGCGGACGATGTCGCCGGTGGTTTCGGCGTGGCTGATGAACAGGTCGGGGCGCAGTTCGCCCAACTGGTTGTTCTGCCAGCGGATCAGGGCTTCGGCGGCGACGATGCGGCCGTGGCGCAGGTCCACCTGCGGCTGGTAGACCAGGCGGAATTCCTGGTTGTCCACCGCCCGCAGCAACTGGGTCTCGATCTGCAGGCGGTCCTGTTGCCGGCGCGCCAGTTCAGGCGTGAACGCCTGCCAGCCGTTGCGTGCGCGATGCTTGCTGTCGTACATCGCGATGTCGGCGTTCTGGATCAGCTGCTGCGGACGCAGGCCATCGCCGGGTGCGCGGGCGATGCCGATGCTGGTGGTGATGGCGAATTCGTCCTTGCCGAAGCGGAACGAATCGGCGAACGCAGCCAGTATCGCGTCGGCCAGCCGTTCCGGCTGGTCGGGGTTGCCATTGGTATCGCATATCACCAGGAATTCGTCGCCGCCGAAGCGCGCCACCAACCCCTCGGTGCCGACCGCGACCTGGATGCGGTCGGCGGCCTGTATCAGGAGTTCATCGCCGGCGCTGTGGCCCAGCACGTCGTTCACGGTCTTGAAGCGGTCAAGGTCGATGTACAGCAACGCCACCTTGGCCAGCGCAGGATCGACCAGGCGCGCTTCGAGCTCGTTCAATACGGCATCGCGATTCATCAGCCCGGTCAGCGGATCGGTGCGGGCCTGGATGCGCAGGCTTTCCTCGGCACGTTTGTCCACCGAGATGTCCTGCAGGGTGCCGGTGACGCGTGCGGACGCCGGGTCGCCGGCTTCGGCTTCGCCGATGACGCGGACCCAGAACAGGTGGCCGTCCATGCGGCAACCCTGCAATTCCAGGTCGAAGCCGCCACCGGTTTCGATCACCTTGTTGATCGCCGCGTGGAAGTGGCGACGATCGGGTTCGCGCAGGGAGGCCAGCATCGCTTCGATGCTGACGGGGTCCTCCGCCAGGCCCAGGATGCGCACTGCTTCCTCGGTCAGGTAAGCCCGGTCGCGCCCGGTATCCCACTCCCAGCCGCCGATATGCGCCAGCGACTGGGCGCGATCGAACAGGGCGCTGTCGCGCTTTAGCGTGGTCACGTCGCTGAAGATCGAGGTCACCTGCGCTGGTTTGTCGCCGCCGGGCGCGAATTGCGGCACCGAGGTGACGGTCAGCCAGAGCAGGTGCTTGTGTTCGCGGTGGTACATGCCCAGCAGCACGCTTTCCACCACCTGGCCGGTGGCGAGGGCGCGGTACGAAGGCAATGCGTCCGGCGCCATTTCGTGGCCGTGCTCGTCGACGATACGCCAGCGCTCCAGCCGCAGTTCATCGGCCAGGCGCTTGCCTTCGCCAACGCCGAAGATGCGCATGGCGGCACGATTGGCGTAAACGACTTCGCGCGACCCGTTCTGCACCAGGATGCCCTTGTCGATCACTTCCATCAGTTCGCGATAGCGCAACTCGGCCTCGTGCCGCCCGCTGAGATCGCGCGCCACCGCCACCAGGCTCTTGCGACCGTCGAACACGAAGTTGGCCGAATGCACTTCCACCGGGAAGCGGGTTCCGTCGGCGCGCATGTTGGTGACTTCGATGACGTAGGTTTCGCCGCGGTTGAGGGTCTCCCATACCGGGCCCATGTGGTCCAGCGGCAGTTCCGGGTTGAGCACGTTGATGTTCTGGCCGACGATTTCCTCGCGGGGGCGCTTGTAGGCCGCCATGCCGGCCTTGTTGAGGTCCAGCACGGTGCCGTCCTCGGCCAGGATGCTGACCGGATCGGGCACGGCATCGAACAGCGCGCGATAGCGCCGGCCTTCCCACTGGGTGTCGGCCATGGAGGCGCGCAGCGCGGCATGGGCCTGGGCCAGAAGCTGGCGCATGCCGGGGTCGAGTCCGGGGTTGGCGCCAGCCTCCTGCAGCGAGGCAAGGGTGGCGGCGAGATCCGCGCCCGCGGACGGCGTCCTGGTGCCGGCGCTGCCATCGCCAGGTGGATGCTGATCCGCTGGCGGCCGTCTGGTCATGCGCCGGACAACGCCCGGGTGACCTTGCTGCTGGTTTCGCGGCCGAGCAATGCCGCCAGCCAACGGCCGGTGTCGCTCAGCCGGGCCAGGTCGATCCCGGTTTCGATGCCCAACCCGTGCAGCATGTAGACCACGTCCTCGCTGGCGACGTTGCCGCTCGCGCCCTTGGCATACGGGCAACCGCCGGTGCCGGACACGGCTGCGTCCACTACCGCAACGCCTTCCTCGAGGCAGGCCAGGATATTGGCCAGCGCCTGGCCGTAGGTGTCGTGGAAATGCACCGCCAGGGCGGGCATGGGGACTTCGCTGGCGACGGCCTTGAGCATCGCACGGGCCTTGCGGGGGGTGCCGATACCGATGGTATCGCCCAGCGAGACCTCATAACAGCCCAGCTCGTGCAGGCGGCGCGCGACGCGGACCACGTCCGCTACCGGAACCTCGCCCTGGTAAGGGCAGCCGAGCACGGTGGAGACATAGCCGCGTACCTTGACGCCGTCTGCAAGCGCGCGTTCCAGCACCGGGCGGAAACGATCGATAGATTCGTCGATGCTGGCGTTGATGTTCTTCTGGTTGAAGGCTTCCGAAGCCGCGGTGAACACGGCGACTTCCTGCGCACCGACTGCGCGCGCACGGTCGTAGCCTTGTTCGTTCGGCACCAGCACCGGGTAGGCGATGCCCGCTTTGCGCGTGATCGCCGAGAACACTTCCGCGGCGTCCGCCAATTGCGGCACCCACTTCGGACTGACGAAGCTGGTCGCCTCGATGGTCCGCAGCCCGGTCTGGGACAGGCGGTCGATCAGTTCGATCTTGTCCGCGGTCGCGATGAGGGTCTTTTCGTTCTGCAGGCCGTCGCGCGGGCCGACTTCGACGATGCGTACGGCATCGGTCATGGGAGGGATACCTCTTGTGCGCGCCGCATCTTCATCGGTGGGCCATCGTCCTGCTGGAACAGGTCGGGATGCGCCCGCAGCAGCTTCTGCAGATCGCGTTCGCTGCCCGGGATCAGGTAGCTGAATTCATCCAGCGGGGTCGCCGCCAACCGGCGTCCGTCGACCTTCTTCTTCACCGTATCGAAGTCGATCGTCGCCAGCGACAAGGTATCGCCTTCGATGCGGTACCTCACCAGGACCACGGCGGATCCGGGCAGTGCGGACGCCTTTGTCGGCATCGGGCCGCTTGCGAATAATTTACCGACATCATCCTCGTCGAGCGCGAGGTAGCGCTCGCCACCCAGCTTGAAGCCGGGCACGTCGATCTCGATCACGCTCGCGGCCTTGTCCGCGATCTTGCTCATGGAAACCGTGGCCCGGCATTGCGCATCGACCAGGGCATAGTCGTCCCCGGTGAGCTCCGCGGTTTCGGCAGGCGTATTCGGCAAGGGCAGCCAGCGCCCTTGCAGTTGCGGGTCGCAGGTGAGCGCTGCCGGTGCGCGTTCGAACGCCACGCATCCGGCCAGCAGCGGCAACAGCAGGCAGGCAGCGAATGGATGGAACGAATGGGCCATGGCATTCAGCTGCAGGCTATTCCAGCGTCGCCAGGACGGCATCGGCCTCGACGAAATCGCCGGCGGCGGCGCGCAGTTCGGCAACCTTGCCGTCGCGCGGCGCTTTGATCGCCAATTCCATCTTCATTGCCTCGATCACCAGCAGCTCCTGTCCTGCGACTACGGCCTGGCCCACTTCGACCTTGACCAGCACCACGCGGCCGGGCATGGGTGCCGCGATGCGGCCGTCGCCGCCGGACTCGGAGGAATCCGCGCGCCGGTAGGCCGACACCACCTCCAGCATGAGGCGCTGGTCGCCATCGTGCACGGTGATCCGGTGTGCTTCCTGATGCACATGGAATCGTCTCGCTTGCTTGTCCAAACGCAGGCTGAGTTCCCCTGCGGACAGGCGTGCGCCATGGATCGCATGGTGGTTGCCGTCGTGGTCGATCCGGTATTCGCCCGCTGCGCCATGCGCAATCAGATCCAGTTCCTCGCCACGATCCAGGAAGGCCAGCGGACGATGTCCGGCGTGGCCCAGGCGCCAGCCATCGGCGATGGCCCAGGGCGAGGAACGATCGCCTGAAACGGACGCGCGTCGGCATGCGTCGGCTTCCTGCGCAAGCAGGGTCGCCGCCGCCGCGGCCAGCAGCAGGGGCCGATCGATCGCATGCGCCGGCATGAACTCATCGAGGTGACGATCGAGGTAGCCGGTGTCGATGCTGCCGTCGACCACCGCGGGGTGCCGGACCAGGCGTTCCAGGAACCCGATGTTGGATTTCGGGCCGACGATGTCGCACCGGGACAGCGCATCGCGCAGGCGAGCGAGAGCGGAAGCCCGGTCCTGGTCCCACACGATCATCTTGGCGATCATCGGGTCGTAGAAGATGCTGACCGTGTCGCCTTCGACCACGCCTGAATCGATGCGTACGTTCGGCGAGGGTTCCGGTAGCAGCAGCTTCTCGAGCTTGCCGGAACCCGGGAGGAAGCCGGCTTCCGGATCCTCGGCGTACAGGCGCACTTCGATGGCATGGCCGTGCTGCGGCACCTGTTCCTGGGTGATCGGCAGCGGTTCGCCAGCGGCGATGCGCAGCTGCCACTCCACCAGGTCCAGCCCGGTGGTGAGTTCGGTGACCGGATGCTCCACCTGCAGGCGCGTGTTGATCTCCATGAAGTAGAACGCACCCGACGGATCGACGATGAACTCCACGGTGCCGGCGTTGACGTAGTCGATGGCGTGGGCGGCCTTGACCGCGGCCTCGCCCATCGCCGCGCGCAACTCGGGCGTCAGGAACGGGGAGGGCGATTCCTCCAGTACCTTCTGGTAACGGCGCTGTGCCGAGCATTCGCGTTCGTTGAGATGGATGGCGTGGCCGTGGGCATCGCCGAAGACCTGGATCTCGATATGCCGTGGCGACTGCACGTAGCGCTCGAGCAGCACGCGGTCGCGGCCGAAGGCGTTCTTCGCTTCGCGCTGGCAGCTTTCCAGCTGGGAGATGAATTCGTCCAGTCGGTGGACGACGCGCATGCCCTTGCCGCCGCCGCCGTGCGCGGCCTTGATCATCAGCGGGAAACCGATCCTGGCGGCTTCGCGCGACAGGATATTCGGCGACTGGTCATCGCCGGTGTAACCGGGCACTACCGGGACATCGGCGGCAGCCATCAGGTCCTTGGCCCCGGCCTTGCTGCCCATCTTGCGCATCGACGCCGCCTTCGGGCCGATGAAGACGATGCCCGTGGTTTCCACCGCATCGGCGAAGTCCGCGTTTTCCGACAGGAATCCGTAACCCGGATGGATCGCCTGCGCGCCGCTGTTCTTCGCGACTTCGAGGATGACGTCGCCGCGCAGATAACTGTCCGTGGGGCGGGGCCCGCCGATCGGATAGGCCTCATCGGCCAGGCGTACGTGCTGCGCGTCGGCATCGGCTTCCGAATACACGGCCACGGTGCGGATACCCAGCTTGCGGCAGGTGCGGATGACGCGGCAGGCGATTTCGCCGCGGTTGGCGATGAGGATCTTGGAGAACATCAATTCATCCCGGCAAATGGCAAACCGCTTCGACATTGTGTCCGTCGGGGTCGGTGAGGAACGCGCCGTAGTAATCCGGGTGGTAGTGCGGACGCAGGCCCGGTGCGCCATTGTCGCGACCGCCGGCTGCAAGCCCGGCCGCGTGGAAGGCGTCGACCTTGGCGCGGCTGTCGGTGGTGAAGGCGATGTGGGTATGCGCTGCTACGCCGCGAGGGTCGCTGCCGATCCAGAAGCTGGGCTTGCGGTCGCGCCCGAAGCCTGCCGCCCAGGTGCCGTCGCCGGTTTGCTCGGGCGTGACTTCCATCAGCAGCGATGCTCCGATCGAGGCGAACAACTGTTCGTAGAAAGCCTTGCTGCGCGCATAGTCCGATACGGGAATGCCGGTATGGTCGATCATCGGTCCTGCTCTTTGTCTGCCCATGAGGGCGTTCGCTTGTCCAGGAAGGCGGAAAGGCCTTCCTGGCCTTCCGGTGAAACACGTAGCCTCGCAATGAGGTTCGCGTTGTCGGAATCGAGAATGTCGCGATTGCCTTCGCTGGCGACACGAGTCACCAGCGTTTTCGCGCTGGCTGTCGCGACTGGCCCGGCTTTCAGCAACAGGTCGATCTGGCGCTGCACCGATGCGTCGAGCCCTTCCGCAGCCACCACCTGGTGCAACAGCCCGATCTGCAATGCGGTCTGCGCGTCGAAAATCTCCGCCGTCGCGAACCAGCGCCGAGCCTGCCGCGGGCCGA
>JAKFDG010000004.1:0-6932 GCA_036677285.1 Pseudoxanthomonas sp. | reverse complement strand
GCGGTGACGCTGAGCTCGTTGTCCTGCACACCGTCGGCAGCGATGACGGAACCGCTGGCGAGCAGCAGTGCGAGGCAGGCCGAGGCAAAGCTTTGTTTGAGTGGATGGGTCATGCGTTATCGGTCCAGGTTCACGACCACGAGGCCGTTTTCGATATGGGTCGAAGCGATCCGCTTGCCCGAGGGCAGTTTGCGCAACAGGTCGCTGTCGAGGCGGTATACGGGTTGTTCGTTGGCGTACTCCACCAGCACCGCATTGAGCAGTCCGCGGGTGCCGCCCTTGAGCAGCGAACCCGCATTCGGCACGTCGATGCTGAGCAACTCGGGATCCTGCAGATGCAGTCCCTGCGTGGCCGGGTTGTAGCGCAGACCGCTGGCCAGTGCGAAGCGGCCGGAGGTGACGTTCTTCGCCCCCAGCGCGTTGACCGCAATATCGAAATCCAGGCGCAGGCGGCTGTCGCCCTGCGGGATGCTCAGGCGCGGATGGCTGAGCGTGGCGGAAACCAGCCCGCCGAGCTTGTCGAATTCGCGGGGAAAACTGTTGTCGAGCTGGCGTTGCAATTGCGGGGCGGTGAAGGAGACCTCATTGCCCAGCCAGGCGGAGACGGTGTTGAGGGTTTCGCAACCCGCCAGCGCCAGGCTGGCGAGCAGGGTAAGGACAAGGGTCAGCGTGCGTGCGCGCATCGGTCGGCTCCAGAAGGTCATGGGCACCATAACCGACCGGGGTGAATACAGCCTCAATCCTCCATGCCAGGAACGCCCGGCCTAAACGCGGGGATAGCGAGCCTTGCGCTCCGCGGTGTAATGCCACCACGGATGCGGGGGAGCGCCCTGCATGAAGCGTACCGCGCTGATGAAGGTGTCGAGCACGCAGGGATCGTGACGCGCGCCGGTGAGTTCACATAACCGCTGGTACAACACATGCGGGTCGCTACCGACCAGCTGCGCGGGCAGGGTGATGCCGAGTGCATGGAAATCCGCGACCATCGCCGGGCCGATGTTGGGGAGGTGTTCCAGTTTGCGGGCATCGGCGGCAAGGCGTGCTTTCATGGGTACTGTCCGTGGGACACCTTTCCAAGTGTATGCCCGGACAACCGTTACCCGGCGGCGCTGCGCTGTTTCAAGCTGTTGATGAATTCGCCCATGTGCGGGCGCAGGGGCGCGAACACGTCATCAGCGTCCTTGCGGTGCTTGAGCATCAGCCCGCTGAGCAACTTGGTGCCGACGGTGAGTGCGGCACGTTCGTCGCCGCTGAAACCGCGCTGGCGCTGCATGGATTCCAGGATGCGCATCCAGTCGTCGTGGCAGGCGTGCTCGAACTCGATGGTGCAGCGCCCTTGGCATTGCAGGCCATCGCTTTCGACGGGAGTGACGGTGATGCGGTAACGGTGGCTTTGGTTGGACATGGCGTGTACTTCGGTGGCGCGGGTGTGCCAGAGCAAGATAGGCGCCCGGATGCACCACAACGAGTCCCCCGGCCGCGATGGACTGTTCCACGAGCTTGCCCGGAGGTTTAGCGCGGGTATGCCTTGAACAGAGGCAGCGGATCGTAGGCGCCATCGCTGCCGTAGATGCCGTAATGCAGGTGGGGTGGAGTGCCCCGCGCATTGCCGGTATTGCCTACGGTACCCAGCGGATCGCCAGGCCAGACCAGATCGCCTGCCCCAAGCCCTTCCTGCCAGTCGTCCAGATGCGCGTAGTAATGCCGTTCACGCCCGGGTCCCATCACCCATACCTGTCTGCCGCCCAGGCCGCCGTCGCGCACCGAGGCTACGATGCCGCGGGTGGCGCTGAGCACCGGCGTACCGCGTGTGGCGAAGATATCTACGCCAGCGTGAGTGCGATCGCGGCCGCGTGGCGCGCCGAAGGTGTCGGCGATGCGCGACGCGCGCACGCCTTCCACCGGCACCGGCAGCTTGGTGGGCGGTGGCATCCGCGACAGTTCCCACAGCGCCCGCGGTTTGGCCATGAAGGGCTGTTGCCATGCCCAGACCGCCAGCCACCAGGCGAGCAACAACGCCACTATCCATCCGGCGAGCCGTCTTGCCGTCCGAGAATGGTCATGGCGGGGCGCGGCGGCAACCCTCGGGAGCGCTCTCAGGCCTGCTTGAGCTGCTGTTCCAGGCGCAGTTTCAGCGCATCATCGAGTTTCAGCTGGCGCGCCAGTTCGTCCAGGTAGGCGCGTTCCATGAAATTCTGTTCGTCGGCTGCCATCACGCTGGCGAGATACATTTCCGAGGCGATTTCCGGAGTGGTGGCTGCGCGGGCGACTTCGGCCGGATCCAGCGGTTTTTCCAGCTCCGCGTGCAACCATTGCTGTAGCTCGGCGTCCTGGTTGACGCGGGAGAACTCGCCTTCGATCACCCGGCGTTCGCGCGCGTCGACATGGCCGTCGGCCTTGGCCGCCGCGACCAGCGCCTTGAGGATGGCCTGGCTGTGCAGTTCCACCTGCGGGGGCGGCAGGCGATCCACCGTCTGCGGCTCCGCCTCTGCGGAAACACCGCCTTGCTGCTGCTTGTAGTCGCCGTAGGCCTTGTAGGCCATCACCCCGATCGCGGCCAGGCCGCCATAGGTGGCCAGCTTGCGTGTGGTCCTGTTCTTGCCCAGCAGCAGCCCGAGTGCGCCGCCAGCCAGCGCGCCCTTGCCGAAGTCGGCGTTGAGCATGCCGCCGAGACCGCCGGCATTGGAAGGGTTGCTGGCGCTGCCGCCATCGCCCTGGGTCGATTTGAGGAGATGTTCTAGAAAGCCCTGGATCTTCATTCCACTTGGTTCCCGAGTCTGGAAGGCGATCCTTGTACCTGTGGGCGCATTCGCGAATCGTCAAGCATGACCAAAGCCATGGTGGAGACATCGCAACGCCAGAAACGACTCGGGACGGCATTGCCGTCCCGAGCAGGTATTGCCTGGCGCGCAGCGATTAGGCCGCGGCGTCCTTCAGCTTCTTCAGCGGGCGAACCTTGACCTTCACCGAGGCGGGCTTCGCGGCGAACCACTGCTCTTCCTTGGTGAACGGGTTGATGCCCTTGCGCTTGGCCTTGGCCGGCACATTGACCACGGTGATCTTCAGCAGGCCGGGCAGGGTGAAGGAACCCGCGCCCTTCTTGCTGACCGAGCCGGCGACAGCATGTTCCAACGACGCCAGCACGGCGCGCACGTCTTTCGCTGCGACGCTGGCAGCTTCCGCCAGGTGTGCGACCAGGCCGGACTTGCTGAGGGCTTCCTTGATGGGCTTGGGTGCTGCCGGTTTGGCGGCGGCTTTCTTGGGAGCGGCCTTCTTGGGCGCAGCCTTTTTCGTGCTCTTTGCCATAAATGTCCTGTTTTACAGTCAATAGGTGGGTAATCGGGCCGACCGTGTCGGCAGGGGCAATGTAGGGCAATTGAAGCGCCACGCCAATAGCCGCGAGCAAGAAAAAAGCCCTTTTCCATGGATTTTTTCGTCATGGGCTCATTTCGGTCTGGAATTCCCGCGATGGGCAGGCGGTGATCCGGATGCGGGTGCATGGCGCCGACGTATTGCGGTTGCGCGTTTGGCTGCCCGTTGCGGACTGGATGTTCATGGCGGGTTCGGTTCCCCGCGCACTCGCGAACTAGACTATCCCTCGCACTCCACCGGCTTCGCCATCGCCACCTGGCCGGAGGATGCTCCTCGAACTGGAGATCGATTCGCCGCATGTTCAAGCAAGGACTCCTGATCGCGCTGTGTTTTTTCCTGGCCGCCTGCCAGCAGAAAACTCCGGTCGAGCCACCCGCGATCGTCATCGACATGCCGGCCAATGCCGAAGAAGGCGGTGCAATCAGCGGCGGTCCGCCACCGCCTGCGCCGCCCAAGGCGGACACCCTGGAAGGCACCGATTGGCCCAAAGCCGAGGTCACTTCCGGCGAGGCATTCATAAGCTGCGAAACGGAAGAGACCGACGAAGGAAACGGTGCGCTGCTGACCAACCTGGCGTTTTTCAGCGTGGTGGATGCACTGACCTCCTGCAAGGAGACGGGCATGGTGCGCCTGCGCTACGAGGGCAAGATCGGCGCCGATTTCACCGACCTGGTGGAGCGGGTCGCCAACATCGCCGCGCGCATGGAGATAGGACAGCGCATCCTCGATATCGATTCCAGCGGCGGCCACGTCGAGGATGCGATGAAGGCCGGCGATGCCATCGGCGCCTCGCAATGGACCCTGCGGGTGCGCGAGGATGCGATTTGCCACAGCGCCTGCGTGCTGATCCTGGCTGCGGGCGACAACCGCGAGATCGCGGGGAAAGTCGGCATCCACCGCATGATCCGGATCGGATCGGCCGCGACCACCCGTGCGGAACTGAGCCAGGAACTGCGCGAGGTCTACGCGCTGATGAAGGAATACCTGGAGCGCAATGGCGCCGCGGTGACCGTGGCCGACCTGATGATGACCGTGCCCAACCGCAAGCTGCGATTGCTGACCGAGTTCGAGCTGCAGGAATACGGCCTGGATGGCACCAATGCGGTCCAGGATGACCTGGAGCGGATCGAGCTCACCCGCAAGTGCGGCGAGGATTTCGTGAAGCGCAAGGACGATTTCACCCGCGCCTTCGACCGTGAGTGCATGCAGCCGGGGAAAGGGAAAGGACCGGAAGCCGTCGATGCGTGCGGGCTCGAGCTACGCCAGGGATTCGGGTTCCCCGACGAGAAATGCCCGCTGGAGAGTCCGCTGTCCGAACACGACCGGGATGGTGTTCGTAACACGGACCAGGCCGGCGCGGAGTAGCCGCGCCCGACAGGCTCGGCATCCGTGGCGCGCTTGGCTATGATTGGGCGAGTCCCATCCGCACGGTGCGGCGCATGTCAGCCTGGATCACGGGAATACTGTTCGTCGCAGGTGCGATCTTCCTGGGTTACCTCCCGGCGCAGCTGTTGCGGAGGCGGTACGGCGCCGTGCAGCCGGCCGATACGCGCGCGGTCGCGTCCGATGTGATGGCGCGTATTGGCGTGATGCACGGATTGATCCTGTCGCTGGTGTTCGCCAGCGTGCATGGCGGTGCGCAGAAATTCGAGGACGACGTGACCGCGGAAGCGTCGGCCACGACCCAGGTCTATTTCAATGCCCAGCGCTATGGGGCGCCGCAGGTGCGGGCCGCGAGCGTGGCCTACCTTCAAGCCGCGATCGACAAGGACTGGCCGGTGCTGCGCGAGCGCAACCAGTTGAGCGCCGATGGCTGGCTCGCCTGGCGCAGGCTGCTGGATGCGTCGCTGGCGCTCGACCCATCCGACCGGAGCCAGCAGGTGCTCGCCGAGAAGATCCAGGCCGATATCTGGCGAATCGAGGGCCTGCGCCAGTTGCGCGGCTATGAAGTGGCCGATCGGGTGTCGGGGGAGTTCTGGCTGGTCGCTATCGTCGGCCTGGTGCTGATCGGAACGTTGCTGTTCGTGCACCGGGTCAACGCGCTGCATCAGGCGATCATGGCGATGTACTCGGGATTCACCGGGTTGACGTTGTTCCTCATCTACGACATGTCGCATCCCTTCCATGGCGCGCTGACGATCGAGCCGGCTGCGTTCGAGCAGGCGCTGGCGACGATCCGGGCTGGCATCTAGCTGCCGGCGGCGATATTCCGCCCGCGGCGGATGCCGCCGGCATCCCTGCCTGCTGCATGCCGTGGCATGGGCGGTTTCGATGCGGGGGGCTGCAGCTGCCGTGGGGTGTTGTTCTGAGGGCGGTCCGGAACTTCAGCCCTCCAGCCACTGCACAGCAGGCGTTTCTGCGTGGGCGTGAGTTGCTTGATCCGGTACTCGGCGCTGCTCGCCTGTCCGCGGTCGGGATAGACGCAATGACCCAGCAGGCGTAGTGGTGGGTGCGAGCGTGTGTAGCGCGCGCCGGTTCCGGCGACGTGCTGCGCGTAACGCCGCTCCACGTCAACGGTGATGCCGGTGTACAGGCTGCCGTCGCGGCATTCGATCAGGTACAGGTACCAGCAGGGTTGTGGTTTCAACGCCCGCCGCCTCCACCGCCACCGCCACCACCGCCGGACGAGCCGCCGCCTCCGCCGCCGGAGGAACTGCCTGGCACGTGCGAAGACGATGCGATCTGCGAAGTCAGGCTGCTGCCGATCGCGCTGGTGAAGCTGCCGAGGTCGCCGATGTGGCCACCCTGGTACCAGGAAATACCGGCCGTGGCCGCCGCGACCGCGGCCGCACCGGCGGCCAGGGTGAATTTCTCGGTCCACGCATCTTCCACTTCCAGCGCCACTGCAAAAGGCAGCAGCATCTCGTAGCGCTGGGCATCGAGCGCAGGCGGAGCGTCGGGGCCGGGGAGGTTCTTCAGTTCGTCGCGCTCCGCAACACCGAGGTAAAGCTTCAGACCCTCGATCTCGTCAAGCAGCTTGCGTCCGGCGGGAGTGGGCGCCTTCACCAGCACGCCGAACGTGATGAGTATCGCGACCATCAACAGCAGAAGGCCGATGATGATCAGCACGCCCCCGCCACCGCCGAGCACGAATGCCAGCACGCCGCTGGCCACCGCGATCAGCATGGCGATGCCGATGCTGCCGCCATTGCGGTTGAAAAGGTCAGGCTTGAAGCGCTTTTCCAGCACGGCGGCATGCGCCGTCTGCGCGCCGGAGACGGTGGTGGCGTTGGTGTTCTTCAGTTCCAGGGTCGGCTTGCCGTCCACGAACAGCTTGGACAGCAGGGTCTGTTGCTCGGCGAGCATTGGCGTCTGCCCGGAGCTTGTGGTCTTCTCCAGTTCCCAGTCGTCCTTGAACAGTCCGTTTTCGCGATGGATGCGCACCTTGCCGGCCACCGCCAGCGCGAGCAGATCCGACGAGAAGCAGCGCATGTCGTAACCCATCCGCTGCATGAAGCGCAGGCCTGCCGGCGAATAACCCGACGGCGGGTCGTAGCGGGCGATGATCACGCCGGATGCCGGATCGCGGCCGACCCGCTGCCAGCGCCGCACGCAGTACA
>JAKFDG010000003.1:0-1515 GCA_036677285.1 Pseudoxanthomonas sp. | reverse complement strand
CTGTGCGTCGATCACCAGCACCCCGGCGTCGGTGATGCGGCGGTCGCGTTTTGCCAGCAGGCGCTCGCGCACCGCGTCGGGCAGCGACGGCGAGCCGGCCAGGTCGAAGCGCAGTTCCACCGCAGTCGAGACCTTGTTGACGTTCTGCCCGCCGGCGCCGCTGGCGCGCACGAAACGTTCGACCAGTTCGGTCTCCGGTATCGCCAGCGCAGGCGTGATCTCGAGTGTGTCGCTCCCCATGCGCCAATTGTAGGCACGATGCCGGCATTCGTCGCGCCGGCGGGCACCGGCCCGACCGAGGTTTAACCGCCCGTTTACTCCGTGCTGGGCACCATGCGTCCTCGCTTTGACGCCCCAGGAATCCCGCATGCCCCATACCCGCCCTTGTTCGCGCCTGTTTCCGCGCGTGATCGCCGCCTGCCTGGCGCTGTGCGCCGCCACCACCTTCGCGGCCCCGCCATCCGACGCCGACATCGAGCGCCTGCTCAAGGCCTCGCGCGCGGAAACCATGCTCAATGCGATCCTGCCGCAGATGGAAACCATGCAGCGCCAGCAGTTCGAACAACTCACCGCAGGCAAGGAGCTGACCGCGGAACAGAAGGCGGAAGCGGAGCGCATCCAGGCGCACAACAACGAAGTCATGCGCAAGGCGCTGGCCTGGGATCAGATGCGCCCGTTGTATGTCGACGTGTACAAGCAGACCTTCACCAGCGAGGACGTCAAGGCCATCGCCAAGTTCTATGAAAGCAAGGCCGGGCGGTCGCTGCTCGACAAGACTCCCGCGCTGACGCAGAACCTGATGGTGGCGATCCAGCAGAAGATGGTCCCGGTGCTGGAGGAACTGCGGACCGGGCTCAAAGAGGTGGCGGAAGAGGAAGCCAAGGCGCCGGTAAAGCCGGTGAGGAAAAAGAAGAAATAAACCCTGCGAGCTGGTGCAGGAGCGCGCATGGGCGCGATGCTCTTCTCGGACGGACCGGAAAGGGTCGCGCCCATGGACGCTCCTAAAAACGCAACGCCGCCCGCGGCGGCAAACGCCAGTCGATCGGCGCCTGCCCGTGTTGCGTCAGGTATTGATTGGTCGCGGAAAAATGCCCGCACCCCAGGAACCCGCGATGCGCGGACAACGGCGAGGGATGCGGTGCGCGCAATACGCGATGGCGGCGCGCATCGATGACCTTGCCCTTGGCTTGCGCATAACTGCCCCAGAGCAGGAACACCAGGTTTTCACGCTGGCCGGCCAGGGTTTCGATCGCGTGATCGGTGAAGCCTTCCCAACCCTTGCCCTGGTGTGCACCGGCGCGGCCTTCCTCCACCGTCAACACCGCGTTGAGCAGCAGCACGCCCTGACGCGCCCACGGCAGCAGGCAGCCGTGGTCCGGGCGCGGGAGGCCGAGGTCGTTCCCGATCTCCTTGAAGATGTTCTGCAGCGACGGCGGCGGCGGCACGTCCGGCAACACCGAAAAACACAGGCCGTGCGCCTGGCCGGCACCGTGATAAGGGTCCTGCCCGAGTATC
>JAKFDG010000002.1:0-1830 GCA_036677285.1 Pseudoxanthomonas sp. | reverse complement strand
CGGCGGACAAGGCGGCATTGCCGCAGTTCAAGCAGTACCGCGAGAAGGACGGGCGTTTCTATTTCAAGTTCATGGACGGAGAGGGAAAGCTGCTGATCCAGAGCAACGGCTTCGATTCGCCCAAGGACGCCGGCCAGTTGATCGCGGTGCTGAAGCGGGTTGAGCAGGCCGACGGCATGGAAACACC
This sequence comes from Pseudoxanthomonas sp., assembly GCA_036677285.1. GTDB lineage: Bacteria > Pseudomonadota > Gammaproteobacteria > Xanthomonadales > Xanthomonadaceae > Pseudoxanthomonas_A. The sequence continues at coordinate 1,643 of JAKFDG010000002.1, read as the reverse complement.
GGAGATCACCCTGGCGGTGCCGGTGGAGGAAGTGCTGGGCGCGTTGCAGCAGATGCGCCAGGCGGAGGCCTGATGCCGCACCTGGCACTGATCCTGTTCATGCCCTGGTTCCTGCTGCTGGGGTCGCTGTTCTGGCTGTTCCCGCGGCAGCCGCGTAGCGCGCGGCGCAAGGGCTTCGATATCGCCACGCTGGCCATCGCCTTCGTGCTGAGTTTCATCGGCATGCAGTGGGGTTATGCGCTCGGACTGGCCGACGTGGGCACCGGCGCGATCTGGAAGCAGGTCTTGGCCACGCTGGTGGCCTATGGCGCCTTCCTGGTGGTGCTGACCGTGGCGATCCCGTCGCGCATGTGGTTCCTGCAACGCCGCGAGTGAGGGCGATGCACGGCATCCACACCATCGATACCGCGTTCCATCGCGATCACTTCGATGCCGCCTACCTGATCGTAGAGAACGGGCGCGGTGCGTTCGTGGATTGCGGCACTAACCATTCCGTCCCCCATCTGCTGGCCACGCTTGCGTCCGCCGGCCTGGCGCCCGCCGATGTCGATTGGCTGATCGTCACCCACGTGCACCTGGACCATGCCGGCGGCGCCGGTGCGCTGATGAAGCAATTGCCCAACGCGCGGTTGGTGGCGCATCCACGCGCGGCGCCGCATCTGATCGATCCGGCCAAACTGATCGCGGGCGCGACCGCGGTGTATGGCGAGGAGGAAATCAGGCGCAGTTACGGCGAGATCGTGCCGGTCCCGGAAGCGCGCGTGGTCGCCGCCGCGGACGGGCATCGGGTCGACCTGGGCGGGCGCGAACTGGTGTGCCTCGATACTCCGGGGCACGCCAGGCACCATCATTGCGTGTGGGACGAACGCAGTCGTTGCTGGTTCACCGGCGACACGTTCGGATTGTCGTACCGGGAACTGGACAGCACGCAAGGCGCCTTCATCCTGCCGACCTCCACGCCGGTGCAGTTCGAGCCGGAAGCGTTGAAAGCATCGATCGCGCGGCTGCTCTCGTACCGGCCCGAGGGCATGTACCTGACCCATTATGGCCGCGTCGACGGTGTCGAAAAGCTCGCGGAGGATTTGCGCGAACAGATCGATGCGATGGTGGCCATCGGTCGCGCTTGCGATGGATCTGCGGATCGCCACGGGGACATGGTCGCCGCACTGACCGCGTTGTATCTGGAACGTGCGCGTGCGCATGGCGTCCCGCTGGACGATGCAGGTGTGGAAGCGGTGCTGCACATGGATATCGAACTCAACGCCCAGGGATTGGGGTCGTGGTTGGATCGCGACAAACGTTGAGCCTGGCATGTCGGATGTAGGAGCGGTTTCAGTCGCGAGCGTGAAGCTGGAATCAGCGTTGACTTCAGGCACGTTCGCTACGTTTGTCGCGACTGAACTCGCTCCTACAACGGCAGCGGAATCGTCGCCTACAGGCGGTTACTTCCAGACGTTGGGTTTCTGTCGCTTCTTCAGGTCGCGCATCGGGACCACGCAGAAGCGATGCCCGCTGGGCGCTTCCATCACCCACCAGCGCTCGCGCACGAATTCGATGCGTTTGGCGCCGAGTTTCTCCAGTCGCGCAACTTCGGCCTCGATGTCGTCGGTCTCGATGTCCAGGTGCACGCGCGAGGGATGCGA
>JAKFDG010000001.1:0-12893 GCA_036677285.1 Pseudoxanthomonas sp. | reverse complement strand
ACCGCTGGCCTCGGCCTTGCCGCTGATCAAGGACGGCAAGCTGCAGGCGCTCGCAGTCAGCACGCCCGCCCGTTCGCCTTCCTTGCCGCAGGTGCCGACCACGGTGGAGGCCGGTGTGGCCGGTGTGGCCGGCTCGGACTACACCTTCTGGGTCGGCATGCTCGTGGCGAGCACCACCCCCACGCCCGTGCTCAAGCGCTTGCATGAAGAAGCCCTCAAGGCCATGGAGAACCCGGAGGTCAAGGAGCGCATGAACAAGCTGGGCGCTGATCCGCTGCCGATGTCGGTCCAGGCCTTTAATGCCTTCATCAAGACCGAAGTGGACGCGGCGGCACGTATTGCCAAAGCGGCTAATTTGAAAGGACAGCAGTGATGTCAGTGATTCATTTTGTGGGTGTTGGCAAGATGGGCTTGCCCATGGCCTTGCACCTGAAGGCGGCTGGTCATGCGGTGACGGTCAGCGACCCGAGCGAGGAGCGCTTGCAACTCGCGCGCCAGCAGGGCTTGCAGCTCGCGGCGGATGCCGAGGCAGCGATGGGGCAGGCGGAAGTGGTGTTCTCCTCGCTGCCCAACGACGCAGCCTTGCGCAGCGTGGCCGCCCAGGTGGCCCGCGCCGTACGGCGTGGGGCAACGTATGTCGATACCAGCACCGTGTCGCAGCAGGCCTCGGCCGAGGCCGCCCAGGTGCTTGCGGCCGCCGGGGTGCTCTATTTGCGCACCACCGTCTCGGGCAACAACAAGATGGCCGAGGCGGCGCAGCTCACGGTCATGGCGTCGGGGCCACGCGCGGCCTATGACACGGCGCTGCCGCTGCTCAAGACCCTGGGACCGAACCAGTTTTACCTTGGCGAGGCCGAGCAGGCGCGCCTGATGAAGCTGGTGGTGAACCTGATGATTGCGCAAACCAGTGCCATGCTGGCCGAGGGCCTGACCTTGGGCCGCAAGGGCGGGCTGGACTGGCACGACATGTGGCAGGTGCTGGGTGCCAGCGCCGTCGCCTCGCCCATCCTCAAGGCCAAGGCGGTGCAGCTCAGCGAGCGCGATTTCACACCCACCTTCACGGTCGGGCAGATGATCAAGGACCTGGACTTGATTCTGGGCGCGGGCGCGGCCGTGCATGCGCCGCTGGCGCAGACCGCCCTGACGCACCAGCTCATGCACGCGGCGCTGGCCCAGGGCGAGGGGCACGAGGACTATGCGGCGATCATCAAGACGGTCGAGCGCAGTGCCGGTCTGTCTACCGAAATGGAGTGAGGCGATGAAAAGTTTTGTCTACAACGGACAAGCGGGTCGCGTCGTGTTCGGTGCCGGCAGCCTGCAGTACCTGGGCCGCGAGATCGAGGCGCTGGGTGCACACAAGGCGTTGGTGCTGTCCACCCCGGAGCAGCGCGCTTCGGCCGAAATGATTGCCGACCTGCTGGGGCCGCGCGCCGCCGGCATCTTCGACCGTGCCGTCATGCATGTGCCGATAGAAACCGCGCGCGAAGCCCGAGCGTTGGCGCGCCAACTCGGTGCCGACTGCGCGGTAGCGATTGGTGGCGGCTCCACCACCGGGCTGGGCAAAGCGATCGCACTCGATTCCGGGCTGCCGATTCTGGCCATTCCCACCACTTACGCGGGTTCAGAGATGACGCCGATCTACGGCATCACCGAAGCGGGCCTGAAAAAAACCGGCAAAGATGCCCGCGTGCTGCCCCGCACCGTGATCTACGACCCCGAGCTGACGCTCGGCCTGCCGGTCGGCATGAGTGTCGTCAGCGGCATCAACGCGATTGCCCATGCAGCCGAAGGCCTGTACGCCACAGACGGCAATCCCATCATGGACTTGATGGCAAAAGAGGGTATAGCCGCTCTCGGCCGCGCCTTGCCAGTCATTGCCCAAAGCCCCGTTCGGGCTGAGCCTGTCGAAGCCGTGCTGCAAGCCCGTACTGATGCTTTGTACGGCGCCTGGCTCTGCGGCACGGTGCTGGGCAATGTGGGCATGGCCCTGCACCACAAGCTGTGCCACACCCTGGGCGGCAGTTTTAATTTGCCGCATGCCGAGACCCACACCATTGTGCTGCCCCATGCGCTGGCCTACAACGCCGCTGCGGCGCCCCAGGCCATGCAGGCCATCGCCGCCGCCCTCAAAGGCAGCAGCGCGGCGCAGGCGTTGTTCGACCTGGCGAATAACAATGGCGCGCCGGTGGCGTTACGGGATATCGGGATGAAAGAAGCCGACCTGGATCGGGCTTGCGACATTGCGATGCAGAACCAGTATCCGAATCCGCGTCCGCTGGAGCGCACTGCAATCCGGCAGTTGCTGCAGGATGCGTTTGAGGGGGTGCGGCCCCGGGAGTGAAGAGCTGGTGTGAATGTCTTCAATGGGCCCTGAGTCGCCCTTCGATCGCCTCAGTCAGTCTGCTGGAAAGCAGTCACCGGGCTGACCTCCCTTTCCGCGAGCCCTCCAGGCACGGCATTAGGGTTTGTCCCATGGATCGGCTCGCATCTGGCGTGGTTTAATTATTTCCTACTAGGTAGAATTTAAATGACACCACCCAAACGTACTCCCATCGAGCAGGTTCGCGTCGAGCACCGGCTCAAGGTGATCCGTGCTCTGCGCGACCACGGCCCCCAGTCGCGGGTGGAGTTGTGCGAATCGCTCACGCTGGCGCCGACGACCATGAGCAAGCTGGTCGCGGACCTGCTTCAGGTGGGGTTGGTCGACGAGCCGGGAGTGCAGGTACAGAACGGCGTGGGGCGGCCGAGGCTCGATCTGCGGCTCGTGCCTGAATCTCGACAGGTCATCAGCGTCGCGATCACCCCCGAGGGCCTCGATTGGGCGATCGTGCGGCTGGACCTGAGCGTCGCGAAGCACGGCCACGTTGCGTTCCGCGTCGCGAGCAAGGCGCCCGAGGACACGCTCGACGCCATCACGGCGCTCGTGTCTGATCTCATCGGTGCGGCGCGCGGGAAGCGCGATGCCAAGCCGAGCGGGGTGGCGGTCGCCGTGCCGGGCTTCGTGGACGAGCAGATGCGCGTGAGCCTGCGCGCGCCGCACATCGGCTGGAGCCACGTGGCGATCGCTGATCACCTGGAGGCGCAGCTCGAGCTGCCCGTCGTCGTGCACAACAACGCACGCGCTATGGCGCTGGCGGAGCTGCAGCAGTTGCGCGTCGAGGGCGTGCCGCCGCTGCTCTACGTGCAGGCCAAGCACGGCATGGGCGCGGCGATCATCGACAGCACTGCATCGGCGCTGCAGCGCCACTACGTGCTCAGCGAGCTGGGCAACATCCCGGTGCAGCGACATGCCACGGCCGACAGCGGCCCGGACGACCTGCGGCTCGGCATGGTGGTCAACGAGAAGTACCTGCAGTCTGCACTCGGCCTCGACGCGGGCGCCGCCGACGTGGTGCCCGAGCTGGAGCGCCGCGCTCTCGCGGGCGACGAGGCTGCGGCCCGCCTTTATGCGCAGACGGTGCACTACCTGGCGATCGGCCTCGGCATCGCGATCGACTTGCTCAACCCAAAGACCATCGTTCTCGGCGGCATCTACGCGCTCGCCTCCGACCGCTTCCTCGACGACCTGTTGGCCGACATCAAGCGGCTGGCGCTCGGCGAATTCACGCAGCAGATCAGGCTGCTGCGCAGTTCACTCGTCGGCCAGGGCGCCCTGATCGGGGCCGCCATGGTCGGCATGGAACGATTCCTGGCACTCCACTGAAAGAGAGGCAACCATGTCTTCCCACCCAAGCACCATGACGAACGGACAGGCGCCACGCCTGCGTTCGTCAAGGCCGGCCGATAGGCTGATCACACTCAACATTGCATCGGTAGCGATCGGGCTCGTCGCCTGGTGGGCCGTCGCCAAGCTCGACCTCAACGGCCTGCCCGGACCGCAGGCCGTGCTCGAGCGCGGCATGCAGTTGATCGCCAACGGTTCGATCCTGGTGGACATCGGCGCCTCGCTGCGGCGCGTGTTCCTCGGCTTCGCCATCGGCACGCTGCTCGCCATCCCCGTTGGCTTCCTGATGGGCTGGTATGGCTGGGTGCGCGGGCTGCTGGAGCCGTACATCCAGTTCTTCCGCACCATTCCGCCGCTGGCCATCATTCCCATCGCCATCGTCTTCCTCGGCATCGGCGAGGTACCGAAGGTCTTCGTGATCACGCTGGCCGCCTTTCTGGTGTCGGTCATCTCCACCTTCCAAGGCGTGGTCACGGTCGACAAGGTGCTGATCAACGCGGCCCGCGTGCTCGGCGCCAACGACTTCACGGTGTTCCGCCGCGTGGTCGTCCCGGCCTCGACGCCGTTCATTCTGGTCGGCATGCGCATCGGCCTGGGCGCTGCATGGTCCACGCTGGTCGCGTCCGAGCTGATCGCGGCGCAAGAGGGCCTCGGCCACCGCATGCAGCAGGCACAGGTGTATTACGACTTGCCCACGATCTTCGTCGGGCTGGTGCTGATCGGTGTCCTCGGCATGGTGATGGATCGCGCCATCCTGTGGGCCGACAAGCGATTGACAACATGGCAGGAGCGGCGATGAACCCCAAGATTTCCTTTCAGCAGCTCAGCTGCACCTTTGAACTCAACGGCCAGCGCTTCAAGGCGCTGGACCAGGTGTCGCTGGACATCGCGGACGGCGAGTTCGTGACGGTGGTCGGCCCCTCGGGCTGCGGCAAGTCCACGATGATGAATGCCGCGGCCGGGCTGCTTGAGCCGACCTCGGGCCGGGTGCTCGTCGACGGCAAGCCAGTGCACGGGCCAGGTCCCGAGCGGGGCGTCATCTTCCAGCAGTACGCGCTGTTTCCCTGGCTCACGGTGCGACAGAACATCGCGTTCGGGCTGGACATCGCCAAGGTGCTGCCGCAGGAACGCCAGCGCATCGTGGACCGCTGCATCGAGCTGGTCGGCCTGACGAGGTTCGCGGACGCGCTGCCGAAGACCCTGTCCGGCGGCATGAAGCAACGCTGCGCGATCGCGCGCGCCTATGCGGTCAACCCGGCCATCCTGCTGATGGACGAGCCTTTCGGCGCGCTCGACGCGCTGACCCGCGTGACGATGCAGGACCAGTTGCTCGCGACCTGGGCGAAGGACACGCGCACTGTCATGTTCATTACCCACGACGTCGAGGAAGCGGTCTATCTCGCCAACCGGGTGATCGTGATGGCGGCCCGCCCCGGCCGCATCCACCGCGTCATTCCGGTCGACCTGCCCTATCCGCGCACCGAGGCGATGCGGCTGTCCCCCGAGTTCATGCGCATCCGCAACCAGGTGTGGGATGCCGTGTACCACCAACCCGAGTCTCGGCCCGTCGAGGCGGAGCCTGCGGCTCACTGAAGAAAGACTAAGGAGTTCATGATGAATCGAATCGATACCAAGACCATCACACGCCGAAATGCACTGTCGCTCGGCCTCGGCGCTGGCCTCGCGTGCGCCGGTGCGTGGGCGCAGCCGGCCAAGCCGCTGCCGGCGCGCATCGGCTACATCGGCGACTTCAACGGCGCCTCGATGGTGGCGATCGCCAACAAACTCAACCTGTGGGCCAAGCACGGCATCGCACCCGAGCTCAAGATCTTCACCAATGGCCCGCTGCAGATCCAGGCGCTCGGGACCAAGGACCTGGACTTCGGCTACATCGGCCCCGGCGCGCTGTGGCTGCCGATGTCCGGCCGCGCAAAGATCATTGCGATCAACAACCTCGGCTTCTCCGATCGCGTCATCGCCCAGCCGGGGATCGCGTCGATCAAGGACCTCAAGGGCAGGACCGTCGCGGTGCCCGAGGGCACGACCGGCGACATGCTGCTGCGCCTGGCGCTGCAGAAGGCCGGCATGTCGCTCGACGACGTCAAGCGGATCACGATGGATCCGAGCACCATCGTCACCGCCTTCGCGTCGGGACAGGTGGACGCCGCCGGCATCTGGTATCCGCTGGTGGGCACCATCAAGCTGCGCGTGCCGAAGCTGCAGGAGCTGTTCTCCAACAACGAGCTGTACCCGACGTATTGTTTCCCCACGTCGTTCGTGTCGCGGTCCGACATCGCGGACTCGAACCCTGCGCTGGTCGAGGCCATGATCCGCGTGATTAAGGAGGCGAACGACTACCGCTTCAACAACCTCAAGCAGGCGGTCGAGATCACGGCGGCGATGCTCGGCGCGCCGCTGCCGGCGCTCGAGTCGGAGGCTGCGGTCACCAAGCACTTCACCACCGAGGAGCTGGTCAAGCTGACCCGCGACGGCACGGTCAACCGCTGGTTCACCGGCATGAACGAGCTGTTCAAGAGCCTCGGCCGCGTGCCGGACAACGTGAGCCCGGACAAGTATTTCCTGGCCGCCAAGTACGCCGATACGAAAGTCTGAACGACGCACCGAGCATGACGAACAAGCGCCCCAACATCGTCTTCATCCTGGCCGACGATCATGCCGCGAAGGCGATCGGCTGCTACGGGCACGGCATCAACCGGACGCCGAACATCGATCGCATCGCCCACGAGGGCATGCGCTTCGACCACTGCTACGTCACCAACTCCATCTGCACCCCGAGCCGGGCCAGCATCCTCACCGGAACGCACAACCACGTGAACGGCGTGCTGACCCTGGCGAGCGGGATCGACAACCGCGGCCCGAACGTCGCGAAGCAGCTGCGGGCGGCGGGCTACCAGACCGCCATCATTGGCAAATGGCACCTCGGCGAAGGCAAGGACCACGAGCCGACGGGCTTCGACCACTGGTCGGTGTTGCCCGGGCAAGGCGACTACCACGACCCCGTGTTCATCGGCCCGGACGGGCCGGCCGTGGTGCACGGCTACGCGACCGACATCATCACCGATAAGACGATCGGCTGGCTCGAGCAGCGCGACCTCGACCGGCCCTTCTTCCTGATGTGCCACCACAAGGCGCCGCATCGCTCGTGGGAGCCGCACCCGCGGCACAAGCATCTCTACCAGGACGACATCGTCCTGCCGGAGACCTTCGACGACGACTACAAGAACCGTGCGAAGGCCGCGGCTGCCGCGCGCATGCGCATCGCCGAGGACATGACCTACCTCGATCTCGGCCTGGTGCAGCCCGAAGGCGGCGCCGAGGTCGGCGAGCCGATGTGCCCGGGCTCGGCGGAGCGCAAGCTGCCCAACCCCAACCCCGACGACGTGCGCACGGTGCGCCTGATCGACAAGGACACGGCCGAGGTGTTCACCTTCGAGACGAACGAGCAGTACGCCCACTTCAAGTTCCAGCGCTACATGAAGCGCTACCTGCGCACGATCGCCTCGGTGGACGACAGCGTCGGTCGCATCCTGGAATACCTCGACGCCCACCAGCTCACCGAGGACACGCTCGTCATCTACTCGTCCGACCAGGGCTTCTTCCTCGGCGAGCACGGCTGGTTCGACAAGCGCTTCATGTACGAGGAGTCGTTCCAGATGCCGTTCGTCGTGCGCTACCCGCGCGAGATCGCGGCGGGCAGCGTCTGCGGCGACATCGTCACCAACGTCGACTTCGCGCCCACCTTCCTCGATGTCGCGGGCGTCGTGCGGCCGAGCTACATGCAGGGCCGCAGCTTCCGCCCGCTGCTGCAGGGTCAGCTGCCGCCCGACTGGGAGCAGCTGGCCTACCACCGCTACTGGATGCATCGCGACGCCACGCACAACGCGTACGCACACTACGGCGTCCGCAACAAGCGCTACAAGCTCATCTACTGGTACAACCAGGGCCTGGGCCTGCCCGGGACGCAGACCGGCGACGAGCCCCCCGAGTGGGAGCTCTTCGATTGCGCCGAGGATCCGCTCGAGCTCATCAACTGCTACCACGACCCGAGATACCGCGACGTGGTCGGCGAGATGACCCGGCTGCTTGAGCGCAAGATGGCCGAGATCGGCGACGAGCCGATGCACCCGCGCCCACCGGAAGCGCCCACTCCGGCCTACCTGGCCGGCGTGCCGCCGAAGACCGTCAACTAGAAGCAACCCAACCGGAAAGGATTGGCACAGATGTCCGTATTCAGTCACATGGGTCCCCTGGCCTTGGCGGTCACGCTCGCCGTATCGACGTGCGGCGTGGGAGCGGATGCTCCCGTCGATGCTGCCTCCCGCAAGGAAACCCTGTCGGCCGGCGCGCGGGCCCAGGCGCTCGTCGATGCGATGACGCTCGAGGAAAAGTCCGCGCTCTTGTACGGCTACGGCACGAGGATCGTCGACGGCCAGACGTGGCAGGTCTACGTGAAGGGCAACGCGCGCCTTGGCATTCCCGACATGGTCCAGGGCGATGCGCCGAGCGGCATCTGGCAGGGCAGCACGGCGGTCACGCAGATGCCGAACTCGACCGCACTGGCCGCCACCTTCTCGCGCGAGGTCGCCCGCGCCTACGGCGACGCCCTGGGGGCGCAGACGCGCGCGCTCGGCTACGGCGTGCTGCACGGCCCGAACGTCGATGTGCTGCGTGACCCGCGCCACGGGCGTGCGCACGAGTCCTTCGGCGAGGATCCGTACCTGGTTGGGCAGACCGCCACCGCGTACGTCAAGGGGCTGCAGACCCATCGCGTGATCGCCGATGCCAAGCATTTCGTCGTCAACACGGTGGAGAAGGACCGCACGCGCGTCGATGCCGTGATCGACCCGCGTGTGTTGCAGGAGCTGTACATCGCGCCGTTCCAGGACGTGGTGCAGGACGCGCGCGTCGGCATGGTCATGTGCGCCTACACCAAGATCAACGGCACCCACGCCTGCGACCACGAGGGCCTGCTGCACGGACTTCTCCGCCAGGCGTGGGGCTTCGACGGCATCGTCCGCACCGACGCGGGTGCCGCGCATTCGCTGCAGTCCCTGTTGTACGGCGTGGACCAGGAGTTCCGCAGCGAATCGCAGTTCGGCAAGGTGCTGATCGAGGCGGTGCGCGCCGGCACCTTCCCGGAGTCGGCCGTGGACAAGGCGGTCGCGCGCATCCTGCGCACGATGATCGAACACGGCATCTTCGACAACCCGCCGCAACGCACGGGAGCGGACCTGCAGGCCGGGGCGGCCGTCGCGCAGAAGGTGGCGGAAAACGCCATCGTCCTGCTGCGCAACAAGGGCGAACTGCTGCCGCTGGACGCGTCGCGCACGCAGCGCATCGCGTTGATCGGCACCAGCGTGGACAACACACTCACCGCCGGCGGGCCGGCCAATCCGGCACCGCAGGGCAAGGACACGATCCTGCAGGCGATCCGCGACCGCGTGCCGGGAGCCGTCGTGTTGCACGAGCGAGGCGTCGACCCGATCTACCCGATCGCCGTCGCGCCGGGCTACCCCCAGCTGCCCTCGGGGGCGCTCACCGCTGAGGATGGGCGCAGCCGCGGTGCGAGCGCAGCGTATTACGCCGCGGATGGCTCGCTGCTCGCCAGCCGCGTCGACACCTGCCTGTGCTATACGCCGGCCAGCATGTTCTCCAGCAGCGTGACGACCCGGCAGGATCCGCCGGCGGGCACCGTGAGCGCCGCCTGGACCGCCACGCTGCACGCCGACGTCACCGGCAGCTACGGCTTCGATCTGTCCACCAACGGCTCGGCCACGCTGTTCGTCGACGGCCAGCGGGTCGCGAAGAGCGAAGGCAGCAGCGACCTCGCACCGACAGCCGCGGAACTCAAGCTCAGGGAAGGCGCGCACGCGGTGCGCGTCGAGTACGCGCTCAATGGTGCCGCGAGCCCGCAGCTCAAGGTGGGCTGGAAGGCGCCGTCGTCCGCCATGGACGCCAACATCCGCGCAGCGGCCAATGCGGCGTCGCGCGCCGACGTGGCCGTCGTTGTCGTGCGCGACCTGGAGTCCGAGGCCGTGGATCGACCCGGGTTGACCCTGCCGAACGACCAGGACCGCCTGATCGAAGCCGTGGCGCGCGCCAACCCGCGCACGATCGTCGTCCTCACGACGGGCAGCGCCGTCACGATGCCCTGGAACGGCAAGGTACCGGCCGTGCTCGAGGCCTGGTACGGCGGCACCCGCGGCGGCGCGGCGCTGGCCCGCGTGCTGTTCGGCGACGTCAATCCCTCGGGCCGGCTGCCTATCTCCTTCCCCAAGGCCGATGCAGACCTGTCGACCTACACGCCCGAGCAGTTCCCGGGCGTGAACCAGGTGCAGCGTTTCAGCGAAGGCCTGCGCACGGGCTACCGCCACTACAACGCTCCCGGCGCTCCACGCGCCGAATACCCGTTCGGATTCGGCCTCTCGTACACGCGTTTCGCCTATTCGGGACTCGCGCTGGACCGCGCGGCGTTCGACGCGGGCACGGCGGGCGCGGACGGCACGCTCAAGGGCCAGCATGGCGTGGTCGCGACGTTCACCGTGACCAACACCGGGCGCCGGGTCGGCGCGGTCGTGCCCCAGCTCTATGTCGAGTACTCGCGCGCGGCCGGCCAGCCAGCGCCCTTGCTCAAGGGCTACGACAAGCTCGAGCTGCGGCCCGGCGAATCGAAGCGCGTGTCCATCGCGCTCGACCAGCGAGCCTTCTCGGCGTACGACGCGAGCGCGGGCAAGTGGGCGGTCGTGCTGGGGACGTACCGGGTCGCCGTCGGAGACTCGTCCGTCGATGCGGCGCTGTCCTCGTTCGTGCAGGCGCGCGCAGCCTCGCGTAGTGAATGGCGACGACGCCCATGACGCCGCGCCTGCTGGCCGACATCGGCGGCACCCATGCCCGCTTTGCGTGGCAGGCCGGCCCCGGCGCGCCGGTCACCGATGCGATGACCCTGGCCTGCGCGGAGCATGCCGGCCTTGAGCAAGCCCTGCTCGCATACCTGCAGCGGCTGGGCCGACCCGCTCCTCGCCAGGGCGCGATCGCGACCCCGGTGTCGGGCGACCGGGTACAGATGACGAACCACCACTGGTCCTTCTCGATCTCCGTGATGCAGGCGCGCTTTCGCTTCGACAAGCTGCGCGTGCTCAACGACTTCACCGCGCTGGTGTTGGCGCTGCCCGCGCTGGCGGCGGATGAACGGCGGCCGCTGGGCGGCGGCGCGTCGCAGTCCGGCGGCGCCATCGGGCTCATCGGGCCCGGAACCGGCCTCGGCGTGTCCGGCCTGGTGCCCGACGGACGCGGCGGCGCGTCTATCTCGGCGGCGGCATCGTGCCGCGGCTGGGGAGATTCATCGATGCCTCGCTCTTTCGCGCCCGCTTCGAGGACAAGGGGCGCTTCTCGGCGTACCTCACAGGGATTCCGGTGTTCGTCATCTGCGCAAGGCAGTCGCCTGCGCTACTCGGCGCCGCACGGGCCCTCGATGCGACGCAGTGATGGGGTCTGACACGGCCATGATGTGGAATCCCAAATGGCGGCGCGAGGGTCACGATCCCGACTACCGCTTCTCGCTGGCGAACGAGCGCACCTTCCTCGCCTGGATACGCACCGCGCTCGCATTGCTGGCGGGCGGCGTGGTGCTCGAGCAGTTCGCCACCCGTCTCGGCCCAGGCGGGCTCGTGGTCGCCATCGCGACGGCGTTGGCCGTGCTCTCGGCGGTGCTCTGCGGCCTGGCCTACGTGCGCTGGCGCGACAACGAGATCGCGATGCGGCACTCGCGGGCCTTGTCATCCTCCGTGGCCATCCCTGTCGTCTCGGCCGCGATGCTGCTGTTCTCGGCGGTGATCGCCGCACAGTGGGCGATGCGGTGATTCCCACCGGCCCCGAGCGGCGGCGGGACGCAACGACGCTGGGTCCCGGCGACCCCGGGTTGCAGGCCGAACGCACCGCGTTGGCCTGGAGTCGCACCAGCATGACGGTCGTCGCCAATGCGCTGCTCGCGCTCCGCGCCGGCATCGTCGGTCAGCGTTGGCCGGTCACGGCGCTGGGGATCGCATTGCTGGTGGCTGCTGCTGCGGTGATGGCGTTCGGTGCAGTGCGCAGGAGGCAATTGTCGAGCGGCAATGGACCCTCGTCACCGCCGCCGGCGATGATGCGCAGCACCGTGCTGTTTGCCCTGGTCGCCTGCATCACCGCTATCGCGTCGGCCATGCTCAACGCGTGAGGCATTGCGGACAGCGGCGCAGCTTCCTTCCTTTGGGGGGCTTGCCCGAAGAGCGCAGGCGGTTCCACGATCTCGCGAGGCACCCCATGTGCCGCGCGCTCACGGGGATGGAGCGCGAACACACAGCCAGATAGCTGACGGTCACCACAGTCCGTTCCTGGCCGTTATGAAAATCTTTCCATAACGGCCATTATGAAAAGGTCTCAGTTATGTACAGTGTGCTGTCGACGACCTCGGTTGCGCTTGGGGCGGCGAGGTTGTCTGCGTGGAACTGCTTCGCATAATTTCGCCAGCGCACGACGTGAAGCCTGTCCGACGGCAGCAGCGCAGCAGCGAAATTGTTGGTCGCGAAAGACCAGGTTTTACGGGGCATGCTGCGCCAACAACGACCAACCATTGCACACGACTCCCGATGCAGCGCCTCACCTGCCGCCGTCGTGAGTGCACTATTTATGCAAAGTGCCGACCGGACAGCCTGCCTCGTTCCTGAGGGCAAGTCAGCGGCCCGCCGGCGGAACTATTCATAACAGAGACCTTTGCATAATGGTCGTGTGCGGCTGCTGCAATCGTTGAAATCGTCGCCACATAGCCGACGTTCAAGTTGCAGAGTTCTGTGACCGGTTTGGAGCGACCAGTTCGGAATTTTCTACAGCCGCTGTCAGTCTTCTGCAGTCATTCGCCGACTCACGCTTGACCGTCAGTTGTTGGCCGATTTCAACCCCAGTTATTCAATACACCCCAAACCGCCCCGTCCACTTCCTCTCATAGTCCATCTTCGCAAAGTGTTCGGCAATGAAGTCAATGAAGGTGCGCACTTTGGCCGAGAGGTGTTTGCGGCTGGGGTAGGCCAGATTGATGGTCAGGCGGGGCAGGTCCCAGTCATCGAGCACCGGCACCAGGCGCCCGGCGACGATGTCGTTGTACAGGATGTAGGTG